>NZ_JABXEO010000065.1:0-52631 GCF_013372585.1 Myxococcus sp. AM010 | reverse complement strand
CGCCGCCGCCACCCCCTCCGCCCAGCAGCGGTGTCGCGTCGGGGTTGAGCACGTTGTACTGGACGGAGACTGTGCCGGTGAGCGTGGGTAGCAGCGCGGCCAGGGCGATGCGCTGCACGCCCGCCGCGGCCTCCACCTGGGCCAGCGCGGTGTACAGGCTGGTAGAGCGCTGCCGCAGCAGTTGCAGCGCCTCGTCCCAGGTCGCCACCTGCATGGCGGCCGGGGGGACGGGCTCCAGCAGCGGGTCGGACACGGGGAACTTCGGCGGCTCGGGTGTCTCCGGGGAGAGGGCGGGCGCGCGAGCCGCGGGGGGCTCCACGCCCGCGTCGGTGTCGGAGCCCGTCTGGGCCAGCAGGAGGTTGGAGTGGGACAGCAGGGCTGCGAGCAGCAGGGCATTCATGGGAGCGGGCGCACAGGTAGGAAGCGCGCTGCCCCGCCACCACGGCCGCCAGGGCTGCCCTGCGTTTGGTGGACAGAAGAAGGGACGGGGCTGCGGGGCTGTGCATGAAGACGGGCAGGACACGCGGCCCCTGGGGCATGGCTGCTGTCATGCGCGGCCTCCGGGGGCGATGCGGCTGCGCGAGCGTGGACAGTGCCTCGGCGCGCCGGGTGTCGATACCGGAGACCGCGTGACGTTGACGATGGCCAGCTTCTGGTCCAACAAGGTGTTCGCGTGGGTGGACCAGCGCCGGCCTATCTGGGAGTCCCGGGGCGTCGTGCCGCCGTGCGGCGCGAGTTGACGCTGAAGTGTCCAGGGAGCCAGTCTCCCGGCTGATGCTCAAGCTCCAGTGGCTCCAGGTCCACCAGTTCCGCTCCGTGAAGCCCGGGACGCGGCTGCTCTTCAGCCCTTCCCTCAACGTGCTGCTCGGGGAGAACGGCACCGGGAAGTCCATGCTGCTGGACCTCGCCGCCGCCGTGGTCAGCTCGGACTTCACGCCGCTGCGGCATGAGGCGTTCGACCTTGAATACGCCCTGGCCGCGGACACCGGCCGCATCACCGTCCGCGTGCGCAACGTGCCCTCGGGCGCGGAGGGCACGAGCGGCCTGTCCATGGACATCACCGTGGCCCCGCGCGACATGGCGTGGCCGTTGGTCATCCACCGCGAGGGCCCGCAGCTCCGCGTCTCCCGCGAGGACGACACCACCGACGTCGTCCACGAGCGCATCGCCCCCGAAGTCGGTGGCCGGCTCTGGCTTGTCCTGATGACGGGCGGCATCGCCTGGGTGGAGAAGACGGGCGAGGCCACCGCCGCCGTCGAGCCGATGCTCGCCATGGCGCGGGAGGTCTCCGCGCAGGCCGACCTCCGCCGCTTCGACGAGGGGCTCGCCCACTTCGACCAGCTCTGGCGCGCCGAGCTGCGGCTCTCCCGCCGCGCGGAGGGCGTGCTCGCCACGGGCACGGGCGTGGCCTCGGAGGACCTGCTCGACGGTCTGCGCAAGGTCGCCGCCGCGCAGTGGGGCTCCGCCCGCTACGTGCTGTCCTCGGAGAACGTCCCCTTCCTCCGCGACGCGGCCCGGCTCCTCGGCTTCGCGTCCGCGGAGGCGCTGCTGTCCCCGCTGGAGACCCAGCCCCAGGGCAAGTACGAGACGCTGTCCCTGGGCAACCTGGACCTCTGCTTCGTCACCGCCGCCGGTCAGCGCCTCTCCGCCCGTCAGCTCGGCTACGGCCAGAAGCGCCTGGTGGCCTTCCTCCACTACCTGGCCCACGCCCGCGCCGTCGTCATCGCGGACGAGGTCGCGCACGCCTTCCACCCCCGGCAGGTCCGCGCCATCCTCGAGCAGCTCGAACCCCGGCAGGCCCTGCTCACCAGCCAGAACCCGGAGCTGCTCGACAGCCTCACCTTCGACTCGCCCGAGCAGGTGCGCTCCACCTTCGTGCGCTGCCGCCGCGAGGAGGACACCGGCCGGCTCGTCTGGGAGAACCTGACCCCCGACGTCGCCGAGGACTTCTTCACCGCCTGGCGCGCCGACCCCCGCCGCGTGGGCGAGCTGCTTCAAGCCAAGGGTCTCTGGTAGTCAGCCGCGTCGACCCCGAGGGCAGCGGGACGTCATCCGGCAAACGGCTCCGCGAAGAGAGGTGCCAGTCCCTGCGCGTCGCTCGCCTATCCTCGCCAGCCGGGGAGGGTTGCGCGCATGCCGATGCTGACCGTCAACAGAACGGAGCTGTACTACGAGGACTCGGGGGGCACGGGCGTGCCCGTCGTCTTCAGCCACGGCCTGCTGTGGAGCTGTCGCCTCTTCGACCCGCAGGTGGAGGCGCTGAGCGGGCGCTTCCGCTGCATCGCCTATGACCACCGGGGCCAGGGCCAGAGCGCCGTGCCTCCGGCGCGCGTCATCGACATGGAGACGGTGTACCTGGACGCGGTGGCGCTCATCGAGCGGCTGGGTGTGGGGCCCTGCCACTTCGTGGGCCTGTCCATGGGCGGCTTCGTGGGCATGCGCATCGCCGCGCGGCGGCCGGACCTGCTGCGCTCGCTGGTGCTGATGGAGACGTCCGCCGACCCGGAGCCCCTTCACAACGTGCCGCGGTACACGCTGCTCAACCTCACCGCGCGCCTGGCGGGCCTGCGCCCGGTGGCGGACCCGGTGATGCGCATCATGTTCGGCCGCAGCTTCATGACAGACCCTAACCGGGCCGAGGAGCGCAGCCGCTGGCGCACGCGCCTCATGGAGAACCGCCGCGACATCTGGCGCGCCGTCAACGGCGTCATCGAGCGGCGCGGCGTGGCCCACGAAATCCCCCACATCCGCGTGCCCACGCTCGTCGTCGTCGGCGCCGAGGACACGGCCACCGTCCCCGCCAAGGCGCAGCGCCTGCACCGGCTCATCCCTGGCTCACGCCTGGTGACGCTGCCGCGCGGCGGGCACTCCTCCACCGTGGAGGAGCCCGCGCTCGTCAATGCCACCTTGGGGACCTTCCTGGACGCGCAATCCGAGACGCGGGCATCCAGGGCCGGGTGAGGGGTCGCCAGCGAGCGTGGAGTGTCCGCTCAGCGGGGCGGCTTCCGGCTGTCAGTCGTCCGCGCCACGGGCGAGAGGAGCTGGGCCCAGAAGCGCCGGGGAAATGGCTCCACGAGCCCGAGCGGGTACTGCTCGGGTCCGGTGGGCCGGTGATAGGTGCCGAAGAGCCAGTCCGTCCACGGCGCGAGATTGCCGAAGTTGTGCCGCGTGTGCCGTTCACGCGCGTGGTGCCAGTGGTGCAGCTCCGGCGCGCCGAAGAGGAAGCCCAGCGGGCCCAACGGTATCCGGACGTTGGAGTGGATGAAGATGGCCCACATTCCACGGAAGGCGATGAGCATCGCCAGCGTCTCGAGTGGAAAGCCCATCATCAGCGCGGGGAGGTTCACCACCCACTGCGTGAGCAGTCCGTCCACGGGGTGCTCGCGGTGCGCGGCGAGCCAGTCGAGGTGCTCGGCGGAGTGGTGGACGGCGTGGAAGCGCCAGAGGAAGTCCACCTGGTGGGACAGGCGGTGGAAGCCGTAGACGAGCAGGTCGCAGAGCACCACCGCTTCCATCGCCTGGAGCCACCAGGGCTGGCGCGCCACGGCGGCCTGGAGCCCGGTCAGCACGTCCACCTGGCAGAGCGCCTTCACGTGGCTCAACATGAACAGCGCCAGCGGCGCGAGCACCAGGTATTGCGCCACGAAGTAGGCGAGGTCGGTGCGGAGCGCGGGCCGCAGCAGCGGCTGGCCTGGACGCGCGGCCCAGGCCTTCTCCAGGGGCCAGAAGACACACGCGAGCACCCCGAAGGAGAGCGCGGCCCCTCCAAGGGCGCCCAGGTCCATCACGGCGCGGGAGGCGTGGCCAGGGTCGCCGCGTCACCGGCATCCTGGACTCGCGGGGTGCCCGCGTCCGCCGTGTCAAATGACTTGAGCACGGTGGGGCCACCCGCGAGCTCCTCCGCGGACATTTGGGTGAGCCTGCCAATCTTGGTGCCGCCGAAGAATCTCGCCGCCCCGGTCACCGTCACGACGGCGAGCGCGAGCGCCGCGAGGGTCACCGTCAGTTGCCGAAATCGCTTGCCGCCCTGCGGTTGCATGGCCACGCCGCTCCCTTGAGGACTCCGCGCAAGACCCCTGCGGAGGGGATGGAGGATAGTCCGGACGGGGCGCCTCAGGCCTGGGCCGCGCGCTTGCTCTGGGCGCGGCGCCGGAGCCAGTTGCGGAGGAAGGCCTTCACGGCGGGGTGCTGCGACTCGCGGAAGGCGTCTGGCGGGCCGTACTCCACGATGTGGCCTTCGTGCATCAGGGCCAGGTGGTCCGCCATGCCGAAGGCGGAGGCCACGTCCGGCGTAATCACCAGCGAGGTGGCGCCGAGCTGCTGCTTGCCGGTGGTGATGATTTCATTCACCGCCGCGGTGGTGAGCGGATCCAACCCGGCGGTGGGGTCGTCGTAGAGGAGAATCTTCGGCTGAAGGATGGTGGCGCGCGCGAAGCCCACGCGCTTCTGCATGCCGCCGGACAGCTCGCCGGGGAAGCGCTGCGTCGCGTGCGACAAGCCCACGCGCTCCAGCGTCTTGTTCACCGTCTCGGCAATCTCCGCCTCGGGCATGCGGGTGCGCTCGCGCAGGGGGAAGGCCACGTTGTCGAAGACGGAGAGTGAGTCGAAGAGGGCGTTCGCCTGGAAGAGGATGCCCTGCTTGCGGCGCATCTGGTCCAGCGCGGCCTCGTTCATCCGCGCGATGTCCTCGCCATCCACCTGCACGGTGCCCCGGTCTGGCCGCAAGAGGCCCATGATGTGCTTCATCAGCACCGTCTTGCCCGACCCGGACACGCCCATCAGCACGCAGGTGGTGCCCTCTGGCACCTCCAGGCTCACGCCGCGCAGCGCGTGCTGGTCACCGAAGGACTTGTGGAGGTCCCGCACTTCGATGGCCAGCTTGCGGGAGGACGGTGGGCTCGAGGGACTCATGGCCGCGCGAACATAGTGCGCGGCCGCCGCCTTCCGCCTCCAAGAAGCGGCTGCCTGGCAGGGGGAAGGGGTGCCCGGCCGCCCGGCCTCCATCCCGGTGTGGGATGGCGGTCAGAGGCGGGCGGTCCCTCGCCTCGGGGCTTGCCCTGGGCGCGGAGGGCGCGATGCTACGAGGCCCGTGGGTGAGACGGAGTGACACATGGGGCGTCCGGAGGCCGGGCGCCCGGGAGGCAAGGCGTTTGGCGACGGTGTCCCTGGAGGACGTGCGCAAGGTGTACCGGGGCGGCGTGGCCGCGGTGAAGGGCGTGAGCCTGGACATCGCGGACGGCGAGTTCATCTCGCTGGTGGGCCCGTCGGGCTGCGGCAAGTCCACGACGCTGAACCTCATCGCCGGGCTGGAGGAGCTGTCTGGCGGCACGCTGCGCATCGACGGCGCGGTGGTGAATGAGCTGTCGCCGCGCGAGCGGGACATCGCCATGGTGTTCCAGAGCTACGCGCTCTATCCGCACCTGGACGTGGCGCAAAACCTCGCCTTCCCGCTGAAGGTGGCGGGGTTGACGAAGGCGGACATCGACGCGCGCGTGCGCGAGGTGGCGTCGCTGCTGGGGCTGGAGGGCCTGCTGTCGCGCAAGCCGAAGGAGCTGTCGGGGGGCCAGCGGCAGCGCGTGGCGCTGGGGCGCGCCCTGGTCCGCCGTCCGAAGGTATTCCTCTTCGACGAGCCGCTGTCCAACCTGGACGCGGCGCTGCGCACGCAGATGCGGGGGGAAATCAAGAAGCTGCACGAGCAGCTCAAGGCCACCTTCGTCTACGTCACCCACGACCAGGCGGAGGCGATGACGCTGTCGGACCGCGTGGTGGTGATGAACCAGGGTGAGGTGCAGCAGGTGGCCCCGCCGCGCGAGCTGTACGACGCGCCCGCGAACCTGTTCGTGGCGGGCTTCTTCGGCGCGCCGCGCATCAACCTGGTGAAGCCCCGGACGCTGGGTTTGCCGGACGCGGACGTGGTGCTGGGGCTGCGTCCCGAACACCTGGAGGTGGGGCAGGGCGCGCCGCCACCGGACGCGCTGGAGGGCCGCGTGTACCTGGTGGAGCTCATGGGCGCGGAGAGCTGGGTGACGGTGGACGTGGCCGGGGAGCGCATGGTGGCGCGCGCCGCCGGGGACTTCCGCGTGCCCACGGGCGCTCCGGTGTGGCTGCGGTATGACGCGTCGAAGCTGCGGCGCTTCGACGCGACGTCGGGCCGGGCCCTGTAAAGCGCTTCGGGCCTACCAGCTGGAGTTGAACGTCTCCTGGGGGAACGCCTCCTTCGCGAGCTTCACCATTTGAGGGAACCCGTCCAGGAAACCGGCCTCCGAGCCCGCGATGCGCTTGCCGTTCGCGTCGTGGAAGATGAGCTGCCGGCAACTGAAGCAGACCACCGCGTCCACCCACGTCTCGCCGCGCCAGAAGCGGAAGGCGATGTCCGGGTTGAACCCGCACTTCTTCGGTGGGTAGGGCACATGCTCCTTGGGAGAGACCCAGATGGCCGCCAGGGACTGGCGCTGCTTCCGGCTCAGCTCGGGGCCTTCCCGGGTGAGGAGGAACAGGCCGCTGGTGGGCCCGACGTCCGCGTCGGGCTCCAGGTCCCACTGCTGATTCATGTCCGCCAGGAAGACTTGCACCCGGTCCGGACGACGGAAGAAGTCCTCCTGGGGAGACGCGGGCGGCTTGCTGGAGGTCGCCTCGGCGGAGGTGCACGACACGACGGCCGTCAAGGAGAGCACGGCGAGGAGCGCGGTTCGCATCCGCTCAGGCTACCCTGCTTTTCGCGGCGGCTCAGGCGTAGACCTGCTCCCCCTCCAGGCTCATGTCGAGCCGCCGGCTGAGCGGGTCCAGCCGCTCGTAGCGCTCGCGCAGCACGTCGCGATGGACGCCTGGGGGCGCCTGGGCCATCTCCTCCAAGAGCGCGCGCAGGGCCGTGTCCAGCGCCTGCTTCACCTCGCGCGCCTCCACCTCGGACAGTTCCAGCAGCATGGAGCACCTCCTGCCTGGAACGTTAGGCACGCCTGTGTCCGTGCGGCTTCGACGCCTGCCCGGAGTGCGCCAGGGCTGGCGGCCTGGGGCCACGCGTCCTCCTGGCAGGACATGGGGCGCGGCAATCCCTGAGCCCGCGCGGTGGTGGAGCGGCGGGTCGTCGCCGCGAGCGCTCCACCGTGTGCACCGTGGCAGGTGCGTCCCGCCGTGCCCGCTCGCACTGTTGTCTGAGCGCCCCGGACGGGCCGGGCGCCCGAGCGAGAGGAGGCCGGAATGATGCGGAGAGATGACGTACACGAAGGCATGACGGTGCGGACGGCGACAGGCCAGGTCATCGGCCGTGTGTCAGGCATCGGGGACACGCACTTCGAGCTGGAGCAGGGGCTGGTGCCCATTCCCCGGCACGACTACCTGGTGGAGTTCTCCGACGTGGACTTCGTCAGCGGCCACGACGTCTACCTCGCCGACGCGGACCACCCGCTGCTCACGCTGGAGGTGGATGACGACGGCGGCGCGCTCCCCCCTCGCCATTCCAAAGGACTGGAGCGCGAGCCCGTGAACGTGGAGTCTTGAGCCGCGAGAGAACGAGTAACGCAAGGCGTTGCACCTTCGCTCCGGCCCGCTCTGGAGGGTGGCCGGGCAGGCCCTGAGTGCCGGGTAAGCGTCGGCAATCACTCAGGTTGGCCAGCCCTGGAATGTCAGACGGTCAGGCTAGACGTGACCGCTTCGACGGGCATTCCAGGTGGGGTCATGCAACGGTTTTCAGCATCATGCGTCACGGTCATCCTCTTCGCTTTCACGTTCGCTTGCAGCGCGGATCCGCGCGCGGAGGACGGTGGTCGCGGGGTGGCGGGGCAGGGCCTGTCCTTGTCCACGCCCCGCAAGCTGCTGCCCTTCGTGGTGATGGAGGACGGGCGGGTGCTGGCCTCGGGCGGGCATGATGGGAACCGCACGCTGGGCAGCTGCGAGGTGTTCGAGCCGGAGACGGGCCGGTGGCGTGAGACGGGCGCCATGCGCACGCGCCGTCGCAACCACGCCGCGGTGCGGCTGGCGGACGGCCGGGTGCTGGTGATGGGCGGCTCCAACGGCGTGGCGATGGGCGCGCTGGCGGACGCGGAGGTGTATGCGCCGGCAACCGGGACGTGGACGGAGGTGCGCCCCATGGCCGTGGCGCGCAATGACCCGGCGGCGGTGCTGCTAGCGGACGGGCGCGTGCTGGTGGCGGGTGGGACGGACGTGGACCAGCGTCCGCTGCGCTCGGCGGAGCTGTTCAATCCAGAGACGGGGACGTGGAGCGCCGCGGCGCCTCCGGGCTTCTCGCGGGGTGGGGCTCAGACGGCGGTGGTGCTGGCCAACGGCAAGGCCCTGTTCGTGAGTGGCCTGCAGGCGGAGCTGTATGACCCGGTGACGGGACGCTGGGAGAAGGCGGGGCTCACCGGTGGGGCGGCGGGCACGCACCGGCTGGCGCACTCGGTGACGTTGCTGCCGGATGGGCGCGTGCTGGTGGTGGGGGGAACGACGGCGCGCGCGGCGGCCACGGCGGAGGTGTATTCGCCTGAGACGGGGGTGTGGACGCTGGTGGGGGCGCCCAGGGTGCCTCGTGAGCACCACGCGACGGTGGTGCTGCCGGACGGCGCGGTGCTGATGATGGGCGGCGAGCACTACACGACGGGCGCGCTCGCGTCGGTGGAGCGCTTCGACTTGAAGACGGAGACGTGGTCCTCCGCGCCCGCGCTGGACGCGCCGCGCGAGAAGCTGGGCGCCCTGGCGCTGGGAGACGGCGCGGTGCTGGTGATGGGCGGTGGCAACGAGGCGGTGGGGATGCTCTCCGAGAGCGAGCGCTATGTCCCGGGCGCTTGTGACGTGGCGCCGTGCTCCGCGCGAGCGTTGGGAGGTGCCGAGGCCGTCGTGGAGCGCTCCGCGGCCGGGCAGGGCGAGTGACGAGTGGGCGCGCGCGACGAAGCACCTGCGGCGGGCAGGCGCCGTGGGTGACTCCAGCGCCAGGGCCGGGTGAGATGCGGGCATGAACCCGTGGAAGGTGTCGCTAGTGGTGGTGTGCGCGTGGCTCGTGGCGTGTGGTGGCTCGGAGGCGCCGCAGCTCTCCTACGCCGGCTGGGCGGAGCGCGTGGCGGCCTCCGCGTGCGCGTATGAGGAGCAGTGCGGCGCCCTGACGGTGTCACGCGAGCAGTGCGAGGCGGACCGCATCGCCGCCTACGCGGCGGTGGAGCCGGACCTGTCGCGCACCGACACGGGCGCGAAGGCGGGCTGCGTGCAGTGCATGCGCGTGCGCATTGACGAACTCGACGCGGCCACCGCGAGCGGCTGCCAGCACTCCGTCGACGAGGCCCGGTTGCGCGCTGTGTGCGGCGTGGATGGCGCGGCCTGTGCGGGCGTGCCCTGACTCCGGCGATTTCACGGCTGCTCCCTGCGTTCCGGAGTCGCGGGCCTCACGGGGGCCAGGGGCATGAAGGCGCGTGGACTCCGCGCGCGTCACGCGCTTGTGCGTGACAGACTGCGCGGCCATGCGCACCCGGACCCTGCTGCTTGCCCCGTTGCTGCTCTCCACCTCCTGCGCCACCGTCGCTCCGACGGCGCAGGCCCCGGCCGCCACCCAGGCCGCGGCGAAGTCCCCGGCCCCCGAGCGTCCCTTCGGCACCCTGCGTGAGCAGGCCCGGCGCCAGCAGGCGTGGCTGGCCGAGCGCCTGGAGAAGGCCCTGCCTCAGCTCATGCGCCAGCACGGCGTGGACATGTGGGTCATCCCCATGCGCGAGTACAACGAGGACCCGGTCTTCAAGGCGCTCGTCTCGCCGACGACGTTCGCCGCGCGCCGCCGGACCATCTACGTCTTCTTCGACCGGGGCCCGGAGCAGGGCGTGGAGCGGCTCGCGCTGGGCGGTGGCTCGCAGGGCGGCATCTACACGCCTCGCCGCGCGCAGCGACAGGTGGACGGCGGCGGCGTGAGCCGGCAGGCGGAGCTGTGGGGTCCGGAGCAGTGGCAGGTGCTCAAGCAGGTGGTGGAGGAGCGCCAGCCCAAGCGCATCGCGCTCAATGTGTCGCGCACCTTCGCCTTCGCGGACGGCCTCACCCATGGCGAATACGAAGGCATGGCCGAGGCGCTTGGCCCGGACTGGGTGAAGCGCTTCACCTCCGTGGATGGGCTGGCGGTGGACCTCATCGCCTGGCGCAGCGCGGACGAGGCGCGCTTCTACGAGGAGCAGACGAAGCTGGCGTGGAGCATCATCGAGACGGCCTTCTCCAACCAGGTCATCACCCCGGGCGTCACGCGCACCCGCGACGTGGAGTGGTGGATGCGTCAGCGCCTGGCGGACCTGGGCCTGAAGACGTGGTTCCAGCCGTCGGTGGACCTCCAGCGCCAGGGCGTCACCGAGCAGGAGCTGGGAGACGACCCCATCATCCAGCGCGGCGACGTGCTGCACTGCGACTACGGCGTCACCGCGCTGGGGCTCAACACCGACACCCAGCACATGGGCTACGTGCTGCGCGAGGGCGAGACGGACGCGCCCCAGGGGCTGAAGGCCGCGCTGAAGACGTCCAACCGGCTGCAGGACATCGTCTTCGAGGAGCTGCGCCCCGGCCGCACGGGCAACGACATCCTCCGCGCCTCCCTCGAGCGGATGCGCGCCGAGGGCATCGACGGCACCGTGTACTCGCACCCCATTGGCCTGCACGGCCACGGCGCGGGCCCCATGGTGGGCCTGTGGGACCGGCAGGAGGGCGTGCCCGGCAACGGCGACCACAAGGTGATTGCGAACCAGTGGTACTCCATCGAGCTGCAGGCCACGTCCGCGGTGCCGGAGTGGAACGGCCAGCGGGTGCGCTCGGCGCAGGAGGAGGACATCACCATCGACGCCGAGGGCCGCGTGCACTGGGGCTGGAAGCGCCAGACGGACTTCCACCTGGTGCGTTGAGCGCAAGGCCCGCGAGACGTGGCGAGCGGCCTCACTTCGAGGCCGCTCGCGGCAGGCCTACTGGGGGCGCACGACGGTGTCGCCCGACAGGGCCCAGGGATGCCCGTCTTCGTCGAGCAGGAACTCCCATAGCCGCGCTCCTGCGATGAGTTGTTTGGGCTCCCAACCCGTGGCACGGCGCCTTCTGTAGTAGCTATAGGGTTCTGGGGAGTACCTGCGGTACTCCGTCCAGGCCAGCCAGGGCTCATTGTCGTGGCCGACGACGAGCTGAAGCGATGCGTACCAGCCGGAGCCTGGCCGGATGTCTACGTACTCGGGCGATGCCCAGGTGGGTTGCGAGGAGTCCAGTGCCGCGGACGAGAAGCGGAGGGTGCCGTCGCTCACGGAGAATTCACGCTCAGTCCAGGCGATGACGGCGCGACTGTCTGGCTGAATCGCAAGGACGATGTTCTCCATGACAGTCAATCCCGCGACCGGGATGGACACACCCACGGGAACCCAGTTTCCGTTCTCGAACGCCCTGACGTGGATGTAGTTGTGAGGAGGGCCGATGTCGGCGGCCGCCTCCACCCAGCTTACGAGCACGCGCGTGTCATCCGTGGCGATGGCGACCCGTCGCGCAGGGGTATTCGGGACGGGGTGCTCATCGAGAAGCCCACCCAGCGCCCGCCACTCCGTACCTGTCCAGTGGATGACGCGCACTTCGGTGTCGGAATCGGAGACATTCCGTTCCAAGGCGATGACGGGCCTCCCTTGTTTTCCCAACGCCAGCTTGACCTGGGTGGACTCGGACTGAATGTCGTACGGCGCTCCCAGGGGTTGCCAGGCCGTCCCGGTGTAGCTCGCGACATGGAGTCGGGGGCCCCCGTTGGCCGCATCCCCCTCACACCATGCGGCGACAAGCGCGCCGTCTTTCTGCACCACTTGGAGCCCAGAGGCGGATGCGGAGCGCGCATTCGCTGCTCGGAGTGGGGGAAGGTGCTGCCATTCATCGCCGTTCCACCGTGCGACGGTCGGTTCTCCTGCGCCCTGGGCGTCATGGATGAAGCCGACGACGGGCACGGTCCCGGCATCGCCACTTTCAAGCGCGAGCGAGGTCGGCCAGGAGCCTGGGAATGCCATGACGCGCCCGAAAGGCCAGTAGGTGGCATGGTGCAGGACGGCGAAGTCCGGCAGGACCGGGTCGAGGGGATTGCCGGCCCGGTCGGTCATATCCTTCTGGAGCAGCATCGCGCCCATCGTAACGGGAGGCTGGGGCAGTGACGTTGGCACCAGTTCGAGGACCGTTCCGTCCTCACTGAGGACCGCTTGATGTGCGACCGGGAGCCCGCCTGGGCCAACCAGTTCGGCCGGCGCGGATTGAAGTGAACTCGGCAGCAGCGGCTCCGAGAAGACGAACCCCATCGGAGACGACACGGACGGATGGCTGTGGTCGGGCCGTACGGAGACGATGGTGGGCGGCGTGCGGTCCACCGTGACGGACACGTCCGCGGCGTCGAAGTTCTGGCCACCGGCAACGGCTCGGGCCCTGAACGCGAAGCTGCCCTCGGCATGCGTGGCGCAGTCGACGACATGCTGGTACGGCGCCGCCAGCCTCGTGGGCGCCTCGCCGTTCGTGAAGAGCTCCAGGCGCTCCGGTGTACCGCCCTCGACGGAGACAGCGAGCGTCCACAGCCCCTCCCGACAGAACGCGGGGCCTTCCGTGTTCACGCTGACGCGCAGTTCGGGAGGTGGAGGAGCGGGCGGGGGTGGCTCGGACTCCACGTTGTCGCAGGCGGCGGTTCCCAGTGCCGCGCAGAGAAGTGGGAAGGCCCAGCGGGCGCGGGTACGGCGGGGGTTCATGAGAAGCCTCTCGGAAGGGACGCCGGGCCGTTGCGTCGGAGCTCAACGCGCGAACCCTAGTCCGAGGCGTCACCCCAGCGACAACGCCGAACCCGTGCCCCCACTCCCAGCGCCGGGTTCCTTGGAACCCGGCGCCGGTTGAAGTCAGGGGTGCGGAGTCCCCGTCATGGACTGTAGCAGCGTCACCAGCGCGCGCTTCTCCTCGTCCGTCAGCTCCAGCGGCACCAGGGTCTCCGTCTTCTGGCCCACGAAGCTGCCGGCCGCGTCGCCGCCCTCGTTGTAGAAGTCGACGACCTCCTCCAGCGTGGCCTGGGCGCCGGTGTGCATGTACGGCGCCGTCAGCGCCACGTTGCGCAGCGACGGCGTGCGGAACGCGCCCTCCAGCGTCGCCGGGTCCGCCTGGGTGCGCAGCGTCTGGAGCCGCGCCGCGATGGTGCCGGTGGGCGCGTCGCTGTAGAGGCTGGCGGCGTTGAACTCCCAGTCCAGCAGCGCCGTCAGCACGCTCCACTGCCCGCCCGCGCCCGGCCCGCTGTCCTGCACGCCGATGTTGTGGAACAGGTCGTCGGTGAGCGCCGGCCCCTTGTGGCAGACGATGCACTGGCCCTTGCGCAGGTACGTCTTCAGCCCCAGGTACGCCGGGTCCGCCTCCGCCTGGCCGGCCTCCGCCGCGGTGATGAAGCGCCGCACGTCCGCGTCGAAGGGCGCGTCGATGCGCACCAGCGTCCGCTCGTAGGCCGCCATCACCTTGCCCACGTTGGCCAGCAGCACCGGGTCCGCCTCGTCCGCGGGCGCCTGGCCGAAGAGGGCCTGGTACTCCGTGGTGTACGACTCCACCGCGGTGAGCCGGGCGCGCACCACCTGCGCGTCCGAGTTCATCTCCACCGGGTTGAGCAGCGGCAGGATGGCCTGGCTCCAGAGCCGGTCCGCCCGTCCGTCCCACATGAACCAGCGGTTGTAGGCCACGTTCAGCAGGGTGGGCGGGTTGCGCTCGGACAGGTGCCCGTCACAGCCCTCCGCCTTGGCGGTGGACACCGTCAGGCCCTCGCCGCCGTGGCAGCTCGCGCAGGACACCGTGCCACAGCGCGACAGGCCGCCGTCGTGGAACAGCATGTCGCCCAGCGCCTCGGCGCGCGCGACCCCGTCCATCCGGTTGGTGCTGTCCTTCGGGGGCTGCCGCCCCAGGCTGTGCAGGCTGCGGAGCTGGTCCAGCTCGTCGAGGTTGGGGAACGGCTCTTCGGAATCACACGCCATGCCCGACCCACCCAGGGCCAGGGTGAGCGTCACGGCGCGCCAGCGGTACAAATTCATCACCCAACTCGTCTTTCTGCGAAGGACCCGTGAAGCTTCGCGTCCCCTTCGACGCGAATCAATCCACAAGGGCCCCTTGCCTGCTGGACGAGTTCGTGCTGATGGCGTGACGCCGCCGCGCCTGCCCCATGGGGAGGGCGGGACGGGCGGCGTCACAGGCGTGCTTCAGGCCCTCAGGCGCCGCAGCTCAGGGAGAAGTCGCGCGTGGCGGTGCCGTAGTCGTTCACCTTCACCGCGGAAGGCTCCGGGGTGATGGTCGGCGCGGCGCCCGTCTCGCACTTCAGGCCGCCGCCCACCGCGAGCCCGACCTGGAGGTCGGTGTCGCTGGGCACGCCCGACACCGTGAAGGAGCAGCGGTTGCCGCGGCTCGGCTTCACCATCGCCCGGCCCACCCCGTTGGTGGGCGCGTCCGGCGAGGCCACGATGACCTGGAGCTGCCCGCAGGCGTCGTCGGCACGCAGCCCGCTCTCCGGCAGGCGGATGACGCCGGCGATGGTGGCGTTGCCCTCACGGCCACCGGCACCTCCCATGGTGGCGCAACCGGAAGCGGCAAGGACCAGGGCGGCTACGGCAATGCGATACATGAAATCCTCAATTCTTGGTGGTTGAGATGGCGGCAAGGCCGCCGTGCAAGCGGTCTACGATGCGCGCCCAAGACAATTGCGATGGGAATTCATTCCAGCCACCCATTGGATTCTTCGTGGGGCCCGGATTTGAACAATTCCCCTGGAATTCCGAGTGGTTTTGGACTCCAGGTGCTTCCAGTGGGACACGCCGCGTGACGCTCCATCAGATGGGGTCATCGGTCGAATCAAACACAAACGCTTGACGCGGCTGGCGGCCACTTTGGTCCCAAGGGCGGACACGTAAGTCCCGATTCCGGGCATGTCTGATTTTGGCGTGTGGAGGTTCTTCCCGCGTGACGGGCGGCCCTGCCTCCGCCGCGCGGTCTGCTGTCAGCGCCCCCGCGCACCCCCACGGTGAAGGGGCACAGGGAGAGGAGACGACACCATGTCGATACAAAAGCAGGAGCGCACGCCTTCGTGGACGGGATTGGGGGTGGGGACGGACCGTCAATCGTTTCTGGACGCGGTATCCGCCCAGCTTCCGGATTACGAAGCGGACAAGGCCGCCGAGGCGGTGTTCTGCGCGTTGTCGGAGCGCCTGTCCGGTTCGTGGGTGGCGCACCTGCGCGAGCAGCTCACGCCGGACGTTCGCGAACTGCTGCGCGGTTGTCACCGGCACGGCGGCGAGGCGCCCGCGAAGCTGGACCGCGACGACTTCTACTTGATGGTGGCCAACCACCTGAACGCCGAGCCGGAGAACGTGCGGCTGGTGCTCCACGGCGTGTTCTCCGCGCTCCATGCCCAAATCACGGAAGCGGAGGCGAAGAAGCTGGAGCAGCAGCTCCCCGCCTGGCTCCAGGGGACGTGGGCCGCGGCGCGGATGCATGTCGACCGGCCTTACTGAGGCCACGCCAGGGGCGGGGCGCCCGAGGGGAGACGTCCCCGGACGCTCCCGCCGCCACCGTCAGTAGGTTCCGCCCAGCGAGAGCATCGCCGCGTAGCGGCCATCCAGCGCGCCGGGAGCCCGGCCGCCCGGGGCGAAGTCCTGGTCGAACAGGAAGTTGTAGTTCACCCGCGCGTCGGCGGTGATGAGGTTGCCCACCTGGTAGCGCAGGCCCGCGCCGGCGGGCACGTAGCCGCTGGTGTCGTCGGAGAAGCCGCGGACGGCGCCCCGGGCATCGTTGCGGACGTTGTAGCGGTCCAGGCCGATGCCCGTCAGGATGTAGGGCTGCAGCCGGGTGTCGGTGAAGCTGCCCACCACGACGGCCTGCCCTGCGTTGCGGACGATGTCCGGTCCGCCTTCTCCGTCGTCGAGCAGCCCCATGCGGCTGTCGATGTCGCTCAAGCCGCCGCTGTAGCCCAGCTCGACGGCGAAGAGGCCGTGCGGCCGGTAGCCCAGCGCGGCGCCATAGGAGAAGCCCGGCGTGACCTCCGGGGCGAGCTGGCCCGTGTAGCCCTCCAGGCCGCCGCCCAGCTGGGCATAGATGCCGGTGTCGGCCCGCTTCCGCCCGCCGTCGCTGAACTCCACCGTCTCCGCCTGGGCCAGCGCGGCGGTGCCCCAGAGCGCCGCCGCGCACAGCGCGCCACGTACGAGTGCCTTCATGACGGACTCCTTGGTTCGCGTCCGAAAGGCAACGTGGTCCGCGCGGGAGGGCCTGGCAATCAGGCGCACGCGGGCCGTGGGGCACCTGGTGCGGCTGTCCTTCCCACCCCTCAGGGCAGCTGGGTGAGGACCTCCAGCGCGTGCCGGGCCTGCACCAGCCCGTGGCCAGAGTCCTCGTCATGGCCAGCCGGGCCCAGGTCCTTCGCCGAGGCCAGCAGGGCGTGCTTCACCTGGTCCGGCGTGGCGGAGGGACGGGCGCTGAAGAGCAGCGCGGCCACGCCGCTCACGTAGGGCGTGGCCATGGAGGTGCCGGACATATAGGTGTAGTCCGCCGGGCTCATGCTGATGCGGGCCAGCTCTCCCATCATCCGGTGCAGCACGGTGCCACCCGCCTGGGTGATGGTGACGGCGGGCACCCACTGTCCGCGCCGCGGCATGGCGAGGATGTCCACGCCGCTCTCCCAGCGCGAGTTGCCGAAGATGACGGCGCGCGCGCCCTGCTTCATCACGTTGACCATGGCCATGTCGGTGGGCACGTCGCCGTGCCGCACGTACGCGACGAAGCCGCTGCACGTGCTGCCCTTGCATGAGTCCAGCGACTCGCCGCCGCCGCAGTCCACCAGCTTGCCCCACTTGTTCTCGATGGGGGCATACAGCAGCGAGCGCGACAGCGGCTGCGTGTCCCGCACGTCCACCGTGGAGAACGCGCCCTGCCCGCGAGGGAAGGTGGACAGCACGTCCACGCCCGGGGCCACCAGCGCCAGCTGGCTTCCGCCGGAGGAGAAGGTGGCCCGCCGGTCCAGGGCGTCCACCGCGCCCACCGCCAGCACGTGCGGGTCCGACGCGGGGTAGTCCACCCGCTGGGCGTTGCTGTTGCCCGCCGCGGCCACCACCAGGATGCCCTGGGCATGGGCCGCCTCGAAGACCTCGAACGTCGTCTTGGAGGGCACGCCGCCGCCCAGCGACAGGGAGATGACCCTGGCGCCCTGCTCCGCGCAGTACTCCACCGCCGCCAGGACGAAGCTCATGTGCGTGCGGCCGTGGAGGTCCAGCACCCGGGCGATGACCAGCTCCACGCCCGGCGCCACGCCCATCACCCCGGTGTCCGCCAGCTGGGGGGCGCCGCGCCCGCCGTGGCCTGGCCGCGCCGCGATGATGCCCGCCACGTGCGTGCCGTGGCCGGTTCCCCAGCCGTGGCCGCTGCTGAAGTCGGAGGGGTCGTCATCGTCCTCCAGCAGGTCGCGGCCGGCGACCACCGCGTCGCGCAGCTCCGGATGCTCCAAATCCAAGCCACTGTCGATGACGCACAGCCGCACGCCGGCGCCCGTGGGCCGGCCCGGGTCCGGCAGTCCGTCCCCATCCAGGTCCCACACCTCGTGCGCCTGGACCTTGCGCAGGCCGGGGGTGAACTCGCGCGGCGTGGCGCCCCGCGCCGCCGAGGCCAGGGCGGCGCGGGCTGGCGCGGTGGCGGGGGCCAGGGCGTGCCACTCCTGGTCCAACTCGATGCTCTCCACCGCCGGGTCCTCGGCCAGGAGCGCCCGCTGTTCCTGGAGGGACATGCGCGCCGCCACCGCGGGCGTGGAGCGGAAGGTGGCTGTCACCTGTCCGCCCACCTGCTGCACGCGGGCGGTGGCCATCACCCCCTGATTCCGATAGCGGACGATGACCCGCTGCCGGCCGTCGTCATCCGTCAGGGGGGCCCGGACGCGCCGTGTCTCCACGGGTTCGGACAGGGAGCCCGCGATGATGTTGGGGCAGACCTGGCTCTGGGCGCCCTTGTCGGAGGCGTCGTCCGGCCCACATGCCGCGAGTGCCAACAGCCCCATGAGTCCCCACCGCTTCATGAGCCGCTCCTTCTCGAACGGCACCCGGCCGAGGCGCCGGGCGCGCATCCCCCAGGGAGCGCATTTCGCGAAAGCGTGGCAACGGCCTGGGGGGCGCCCCCCTGCCTGAGGTGCGGCGGTTCACACCGCATGTGTTGAGCGGCGCAAGGGCGCCCCTCGTCGGGGTTGCCTTCACTCACGCACCCGGCATTCGCCCCTCGCCTGAACACCCACCCCGCCCGACGGGGACGCGGCGGGCGCACTGTCGGAGGGCGAGTTTCCGTCCAAGGCCCTGGCGGTGTCTGAGGGAAGGAAGTCGCCCGCTGCTTGATTCCGTCCGCTTCCGGGTGCTTCGCTGCCGCCAGACGCCATGAGTACAGTCCCTACAGAGTCCTCCCGCTTCCTTGGGCGCTATGAGCTCGTCCACCCCCTGGGCCAGGGCGGCATGGGGGAGGTGTACCTGGCGAAAATCAGCGGCGCGGCCGGCTTCGAGAAGCCGTGCATCGTGAAGACGATTCTGCCGGCGCTGCTGAAGGACCGTCAGTTCCTGGACCGGTTCCACCACGAGGCCAAGGTGCTGGTGCACCTGGTGCACTCGTCCATTGCCCAGGTCTACGACATGGGCGAAGCGGACGGCACGTACTTCATGGCGCTGGAGTACGTGGCCGGCGTGGACCTGGCCTACCTGCTGGAGCAGGCGCGCTCGCAGGGCGTGCCGGTGCCAGTGCCGGTGGCGTTGTTCCTCGGCCAGCGCATCGCGGAGGGGCTGGGCTACGCGCACCGCAAGGCGGGGCCGGACGGCTCGCCGCTGGGCATCGTCCACCGCGACGTGTCACCGCACAACGTCATGGTCTCCTACGAGGGCGAGGTGAAGGTCATCGACTTCGGCCTCGCCAAGTCCGCGGCGCGCAGCAAGTACACGCTGCCGTCCACGGTGATGGGGAAGCTGGGGTACATGTCCCCCGAGCAGGTGCGCGCCGAGCCCCTGGACCACCGCAGCGACATCTATTCGTGTGGCGTCGTGGTGTGGGAGATGCTGGCCGGCCGCTCGCTCATCCCCCACGGGACGGTGGGGGAGATGATGGCGGCCATGTCGCAGCCGGTGGTGCCGTCGCTGAGCGAGCTGCGGCCGGACGTGGACGCCGCGCTGGACGCCGTCGTGCGCCGCGCGCTGACGGCCCGCCCGGATGACCGCTACCTGCGTTCGGACGAGCTGGCGCGCGCGCTCAACACGGAGCTGGTGCGCTCGGGCGCCGCGATGGGCGCCGAGGAGGTGGGCCACTTCGTGCGCGCGCTGTGCCCGGAGGCGTTCGACGCCCAGCGCAAGCTCATCTCCAAGGTGTCTTCGTCCCCCAACCACCGCCGCACCCCCGCGCCCGGTTCCGGCTATGGCACCGGGCCGCAGCCGGCCCCGGGCTTCGAGCCCACGCTGATGCGCGGCCCGGCGGCGCAGCCCGGGCACGGCTCGGGGGGCGTGGCCCGTCCCGGCGCAGTCTATGCGGACAACGAGGATGACCTGGGCACGGGGGCCACCTCGGTGCGGCTCCCCTCCGAGCCGTCCTCCAGCGTCGTGCTGGCTCCCAACGGAGCGCCCGCCGCGTCCCAGCCGGTCGTCGCGTCCGCGGCGGCGCTGGAGGAACGCGCGTCCCGGAAGCGGCCGGTGGGGCTCTATGCCGCCATCGTCGTGTTGCTGGTGATTGCCACCTCCGCCGTCACCGCGCTGTTCGTCCAGTCGTCGGGTGTGGCGCCGGCGGCCGACGCTTCAGGGCAGCTCGCGCCGCCCCCGGCTTCGGACACGGCGGTGGAGGCGCCCGTCGCCGCCGCGCTGCAGGGGGCGGCTCCGGAAGCGGCGCCCCTGTCCGACGCGGGCACGGGCGCTGACGCCGGTGCGGCGGTGGTGGCCGCGGGGGGGCCGGGTGCTCCCGAGGTGGCCGCCGCGCCGTCCTCGGTGCGCGCGGAGCCCGACACGCCGGAGCCCGAGCGGACGCGGACGCCGCGCCTCGCGTCGGTGAAGGCGCCCGCGAAGAAGCCGGCGGCCCCCGTCGAGCCCGTCATCGTCTACGCCACGCCGGCGAAGGTGTTCCCGATTCGCAGCGCGAACGGGCGCAACTATGTCGACCGGGCCATCGGGCGGGGCTTCCTCCCGGGTGTGGAGCTGGACGTGCTGGGGCCGTTGAAGAACGGCAAGCACGAGGTGCTGGGGCGGGCCCGGGTGGTGCGGCCGGGGCGCGGCATCGCGCGGCGGCCCACGCGGGCGTTCCTCGAACTGGATGAGCGCGCCCTGGCGGCTTCGGAGGACCTCTTCGTGGCGGCGCCTGGATGGGAGGCCGCGCCCGCCGACGCGCCGGAGCCCGAGGAGGCCCAGGCCCAGGCCCAGGCCGCCGAGCCCGACACGGCTGAGGTGGAGGTGGAGGCCGTCGTGGCCGCGCCCCCCGCGAAGCGCACGCTGCGCGGCCACGCGAGCGTGCAGGGCGGGGTGGGCGGCTTCCTGGACCCGGGGGTGGAGGTCCAGAACCACGAGTCCATCGATTGGACGGAGTGCTACGTGGTGAAGGACATCCGCAAAGCGGCGTGGTTGGGGGTCGTGAAGGCCGGGGAGCGGAAGACGGCCAGCCGCTTCCGCCACAACCCGAACTTCGACGTGGGCTCCGGCTACCTGGGCGTGCTCTGCAAGGAAGGCGAGCTGCGAGTGAAGCTGCGCTGAGGCGCTCCGCGTCGTGACGGACGCGGAGGGCTCACGGCTCCAGCCGCGCGCCGGCGACGGGGCAGTCGGCGACGAGCGTCTTCGCCTTGGCGTCTCCACTCCGGGCGTTGCGCGCCGCGCGGTCCAGGGACGTGCGGCACTGCCACGTCATCTCGCGCGTGCCATGGCAGCAGTGCCAGCCCGTCAGCGTGCGGCCCAGGTACTGGAGCATCTCCGCCTGGGTGGGGGTGACGAGCAGCCACACCGCGCCCGCCAGCACCGCCAGCCAGGGCAGTTGGAGCGCCACGCCCTTGAGGCGGGGGCCCGCGCCGGGAGCGACGGGCTCCGCGTGGAGGCCGAGCAGCGTGTCCAGGGGACGGCGCATCAGCACGGCGTTCAGCAGCAGGTCCAGCGGCGTGGTGAAGGCGCGGGCCAGGCCGCGGAGCAGCCCGGGCGTGCGCGCCGCGTGCACCAGCTTCACTCCGGCCACCTGTCGCCAGAAGGTCCGGCCCGTCACCCCGCCCACCGCGGACGCGGTGAGCCACGCCAGGGCCATGGCCAGGGGCATCGATAGCGGGGTGCGGTCCTGCTCCAACGCGCGCAACGCGCCCCAGCCCACGAGGACGGACGTCCCCAGGTCCAGCACATCCGCCACCCACAGGTGCCACTGGTACCGCGCCTGCGTGGTCACCTGATCCGTCGCAAACAACGACCCGTTGCTCATCCACCCTCTTTTCGGCGCGCGGAGCATAGACCGGACAGGAGGACGTGCGCCTCATGGCTCCACCGGGTTCGACCGGGGGACACCCGGGGTGTCGCATTCCCGCAGTGGCGCGGTGGGGGCGTGGCTCTCATCTTCACCCCTGCGCGACGCGTCGGAGGCCTCCGCCACCACCGGGGCCTCCTCGCCGGGCGCGCAATGGCCAAGGCCATGACGGAGCCGGGGGTGCGGTTCCCGGCTCCGCAGGTGGTGGCGGACGCGGCGGCAGCGGCGGGGGGAAGTCGGTGGGGCTGTACAGGGGGAGGAGGCCGGTCCCCCGCCGCTGTCGCCAAGACTGTTCACTGAACGTTCCACCCCCGGTGAATGCGGGGGCGTGTGGCCTCTGGGCCGTTTCTGCCGGACACTGCGGGCGGCATGCGCACTCCGGGGCAGCGAGCCCGCGCTCTTGAGCGGGGGTTCATCGGGTGGTTCTTCTTCGTGGGGCTCGTCCTGGCACCGCCGGGCATGGCCCTGGATCCGCAGCGTCGTGTCTCGCAGTACAGCCAGGACGTGTGGCGCAGCGATGACGGGCTGCCGCAGAACAGCCTGCTGTCCATGGTGCAGACGCGCGACGGCTACCTCTGGCTGGGGACGTGGGAGGGGCTGGCCCGCTTCGACGGCGCGCGCTTCACCGTGTTCGACAAGCGCAACGCGCCGGAGCTGCGCAACCACACCATCAAGGCGCTCGCGGAGGATGCGTCGGGCACGCTGTGGATGGGCACGGGCCAGGGGCTGGTGGCGTACCGCAAGGGACGCTTCGAGCGCGCCATGGGTGCCGCCGCGCCGCTGGATTCCGCGCGGGTGGAGACGCTGGTGGCGGCGGATGGCGTGCTCTGGGTGGGGACGACGACGGGCCTCTGGCAGGTGCCGCTGGGCCCGGGCGTGGCGCGCCAGTACACGGTGGCGGATGGCCTGCCCGCCTCCCACATCACGGCGCTGACGCCCGGGGAGGGCACGTCGCTCTGGGTGGGCACGCCCGAGGGGCTGGCCCGCTGGGTGGACGGGCGCGTGGAGCCGGCGCCGTTCCCCTTCCCTGGGCCCCAGCCCCGCCCCTACGTGATGGCGCTGCGCCGCGACGCGACGGGCGTGCTCTGGCTGGGGACGAAGGCGGGCCTCTATTCGTGGAATGGCGTGGTGGCCTGGCGCTTCACGACTGACGAAGGCCTGCCGTCCCTGTCCGTCAACGCGCTGTACGCCGACGGTGACGGCAACCTCTGGGTGGGCACGCACCGCGGCGGCCTGACGCGGCACAACGCGAAGGGCTTCAGCGAGCCGGTGCCCGGCATGCAGTGGATGGCGGAGTCCGCGGTGCTGTCGCTGCTGGAGGACCGGGATGGCCACCTCTGGGTGGGCACCTATTCGGGCCTGATGCGCCTGCGTGACGGCCCCTTCGCCACGTATGGCATCCCGGAGGGCCTGGCCGACGAGACGGTCAGCGCCGTGCTGGAGGACCGCCGCGGCACGCTGTGGCTGGGGACCACCAGCGGCCTGTTCCGGTACGAGGACCGCGCGTTCCACCACGTGGGCGCCGAGCAGGGCCTGCCGGAGAGCGTCATCCCCGCGCTGCACGAGGCACCCGACGGGACGCTGTGGGTGGGGACGCTCTCCGGCGCCTACCGGTATGACGGCCAGCGCTTCACGCGGGTGTCGCGCGCGCAGGGGCTGCCGCACGACGTGGTGACGGCCATCCTGGTCGACTCGCGGGGTGACACGTGGCTGGGCACGCAGACGGGGCTGGCGCGGCTGCATGGCGGCGGCGTGACGGTGTACGGCCCGAAGCAGGGCTTCACCAACCCCATCATCGTCATGGTGGAGGACACGCGCGGCCGGGTGTGGCTCGGCTCGGACACGGGGCTGGCGCGCTGGGACGGCGAGCAGAAGGGCTTCCAGCGCTTCACGCAGCAGGACGGGTTGCCTGGGGACCTGGTGCTGGCGCTGCACGCGGACCCGGACGGCACGGTGTGGGTGGGCACGGAGACGGGGCTGGGCCGGTGGCGCGAGGACACCTGGGCGCGCTTCACCGTCGCGCAGGGCCTGTACGACGACGCGGTGTTCAGCCTGGTGCCGGACGGGGATGGCTCGCTGTGGATGAGCAGCAACAAGGGCGTGTCCCGCGTGTCCCGGCGCGACCTGGAGGACGTGGCGGACGGCGTGCGCCCGCGCCTGACGACGCTGGACTTCGACACGCGTGACGGCATGCGCAGCGCGGAGTGCAACGGCAACACGCAGCCGTCGGCGTGGCGGGGGCAGGACGGGCGGCTGTGGTTCACCAACCTGCGCGGCGCCATCGTGGTGGACCCGGTGCGGGTGCGCGCGAGCCGGCAGCCGCCCGAGGTGCGGATTGAAGAGGTGCGCGTCCAGGGCACGCCGGTGCCGGTGGAGGGGCCGGTGGAGCTGGAGCCCGGGGCCGCGCGGCTGGAGATTCGCTTCACGGCCTTCACGCCGGTGGACGCGGCGCGGCTGCCCTTCCGCTACCGGCTGACGGGGCACGACGACACGTGGGTGCACGCGGAGGCGCGGCGGGCGCTGTACAACGGCCTGCGGCCGGGCAGCTACCGCTTCGAGGTCCAGGCGAAGGGCCGGGACGGCGGGTGGACCGAGCCGGTGTCCCTGGACGTCGTGCTGGAGCCGAAGCTGTGGCAGCGCACGGGCTTCTGGCTGCTGTGCGTGCTGGGCGTGGGGATGCTGGGCGTCAGCGTGTACCTGCTGCGCGTGGGGCAGTTGAAGGACCGCGAGCGGTGGCTGGCGGAGCGCGTGAAGGACCGCACGCAGGCGCTGGCGCGGGCCAACGCGGAGCTGGAGGCGAACATGCGCACGCTCCGGCAGGCGCAGGCGCAGCTCGTGCAGGCGGGGCGGCTGGCGGCGGTGGGGCAGCTCGCGGCGGGCGTGGGGCACGAAATCAACAACCCGCTGGCGTACATCGTGTCGAACCTGGAGCACGCCAGCGAGGAGGCGGACGCGCTCGCGCGGGAGCTGGACGGGACGCGCGACGTGGGCGCCCGGTTGACGGACGTGAATCAGGCGCTGCGTGAGGCGCTGCTGGGCGCGGACCGCGTGCGGCGCATCGTCCAGGACTTGAAGATGTTCTCCCGGCCGGATGACGAGAAGCAGGGGCCGGTGGCGCTGCACGCGGTGCTCGACTCGGCGGTGAAGATTGCCATGGGCGAGCTGCGCCCGCGCGCGAAGCTGGTGCGTGACTACGGTGACGTGCCGCGCGTGGAGGGCAACGAGGCGCGCCTGGCGCAGGTGTTCCTCAACCTGCTCATCAACGCGGCGCAGGCGCTGCCGGAGGGACAGGCGGAGTCGAACGAGGTGCGGCTCATCACGCGCAGGGGCCCGGATGGGCGGGTGGTGGCGGAGGTGCGCGACACGGGCAGCGGGATTTCGCCGGAGCTGCTCGCCCGCATCTTCGACCCCTTCTACACGACGAAGCCGGTGGGCGTGGGCACGGGGCTGGGGCTGTCGCTGTGTCACGCCTACCTGACGGCCATGGGCGGCACCATCGCCGTGGACAGCGAGGCCGGACGGGGCTCGGTGTTCCGCGTGACGCTGCGGGCCGCGGCGGAGGCGCAGCGGGCCCAGGGGGACGGCGCCGAGGTGGCGCCTCCCGCGCCGTCGGAGCGAGGCGAGGCGGGGGCCGCGGTGCCTGCGACTCCGGGACACCTCGCAGCGACGCCCGGCGTGTCCGGGGCCGGCCGGGCAACGGATTCCGACGCACTGGCGGCAAGCCAGGAGAACGGAGGGCGGATGGCTTCACGGGACGCCAGTGTCACATCCGGCAGGTCTCTGTCATTGGACGTGGGCACCGGGGGCTCGGACCCGGGAGGGCTGGGGACCGCTGACGCTCCGGTGCCCCAGGCCGCTCCGACTCCAGCACCTGCCGAGGCGGCGACGCGGGGCCGCGTGCTGGTGGTGGACGACGACGCCCTGGTGAGCGGCGCCATCCGCCGCACCCTGTCGCGAGAGAACGACGTGGAGGTGCTGGTGAGCGCGCGGCGCGCCCTGGAGCTGCTGACCGGGGCAGAGGCCCGCTACGACGTGGTGCTCTGCGATTTGATGATGCCGGAGATGACCGGGATGGACCTGTACGACGCGCTCGCGCAGGTGGACGCGCGCGCGGCGGAGCGCATCGTGTTCATCACCGGCGGCGCCTTCACGGCCACCGCGCGGACGTTCCTGGAGCGCGTGGGCAACCCGCGCGTGGAGAAGCCCTTCGACCCGGAGGCCCTGCGGCAGTTGGTCCGGTCCGAAGTGGCGCGTGCTCGTCGGGAGGCGTCGGGCCGGGCGGCATAGCTCCCGGCCCGGCCGTGTCAGAGGTCCAGCACCAGCCGCTTGGAGCGGGCGCGTGACACGCAGACGAGCATGCGCTGGTCACCCGCGGGCTCCGCCTGGAAGAAGGTGTCGCGGTGGTCGGGCTGGCCATCGCAGACCCGCGTGACGCAGGTGCCGCACGTCCCGGCCTCGCAGTCACTGGGGATGCGCACCCCATTGCGGCGCAGCACGTTGAGCACCGACTGCCCGGCGGGCACCTGCAGCACCTGGCCCGTGCTGCGGAGGGTCACCTCGAAGCCCTGCTCCTCCCGGCCCGTGGCGGCGCGGTTGCCCTCGGCGGTGAAGGATTCGAAGTGCACCTTCTCCCACGGCCAGCGGTGCAGGGTGGCCGCGTCGCGCACGGCGTTCATCAGCCCCGTGGGACCGCAGCAGTACAGCCGTGCCCCCGGCAGTCGCGTGGCCAGCAGTCCCTTCACGTCCAGGCCCCGGGCCGGGTCTCCTCCGTCGAAGCAGAAGCGCACGTGTTCGGCGAAGGGCGCCTGGGAGAGCAGTTCGTGGAAGGCGGCGCGGCCGGGCGCGCGCGCGCAGTAGTGCAGCGTGAAGTCCGCGCCGGTGCGCTGGAGCACGCGCGCCATGGACAGCATGGGGGTGATTCCAATGCCTCCCGCCACCAGCACGTAGCTGCGCGCGAACAGCAGGGGGAAGTGGTTGCGAGGCGCCTTCACCTCCAGCACGTCCCCCTCGTGCACCCGCTCATGCATGGCGTTCGAGCCCCCGCGTCCCTTGGCGTCGCGGGCCACGGCGATGACGTAGCGGTGGGTCTCCTCCGGGTCGTTGCAGAGGGAGTACGCGCGCAGGAAGTCTCCCGGACCTGGGACGCGGACCTCCAGGTGGGCGCCGGCCTCGAAGGCGGGCAGGGTGCCTCCCTCCGTCGCGGCCAGCTCGTACGACAGGATGTCCTCGGCCTCGCGAGTCACGCGAGCGACCCGGACGCGCAGGATGTCATTCATCACGGTGCTCTCCCTTCCCCAGTCTCACCAGCGGCGCACCCCATTCCCCAGGGTACGGTGGCACGGACATTGGCCCGCGAAACGCCCCCGGGTGATTGCCCGGGAGTCTCGGCGCCCGTCACATCCCCAGCGGCGCGGCGGGTTGCTCGTTGAGCGGCCGTGCGGTCAGGCCGTCCGTGCGCCGCTCGCGCATCCCAGCGGCGTCATCCCCACCATGCAGGACATGCCGCACTGCGCCAGGAGGCCAGCGGCCAACGAACTCTCAGGGAGGTGCGTCCATGGATGCCATCGCGTTGCTGAAGGCGGACCACAAGACGGTGGAGCAGCTGTTCCGGAAGTTCGAGAAGGCGGGCCCCAACGCCCACAAGTTGAAGCGTCGGCTGGTGGACCAGCTGGTCACCGAGCTGTCCGTGCACGCCGCCATCGAGGAGCAGGTGCTCTACCCCGCGGTTCGTTCACGCTCGGAGGGGTTGGGGCCGAACGTGCTGCGCTCGCTGGAGGAGCACCACGTGGTGAAGTGGCTGCTGGCGGAACTGGACAGCATGTCTCCGGAAGCGGAGCGCTTCGACGCGAAGGTGCAGGTGCTGATGGAGAACGTGCGCGCGCACGTGTTGCAGGAGGAGAACGAGCTCTTCCCGGCGCTGAAGAAGGTCTTCCGTCCGCAGGAGCTTCGGACGATGGGTGACGTGCTGGAGATGTCGCGGAAGGCGGCGCCCACGCGGCCGCACCCGATGGCCCCTGATACGCCGCCCGCCAACCTGGTCGCGGGCGCGGTGTCCGCGGTGATGGACATGGGCCGGGATGCGCTGAGGGCCGCGCGGCGCAAGGCCACCACGAAGGTGCGCTCGGTCGCGAGCCGGGGCCCCCGTCAGGTGGTGCGTGAGATGACCGGCGCCGAAGCCGCCAGTCCGTGACTTTCCGCCGGGACACGATTCCGGCGGGTCCGGCGCTCCTTCCGCCCAGAAGGGGAAGGAGCGCTCCGGGCGCGGGCCCGAGGAAAGTGAATGTCACCCGGTGATGGCCGTTCCAAGGGGGCAGGACGTTGCAGTACGACCCGCGGCGGCCCATTCCTGAGGAGGCCTCATGTTCGCTCGACCTGTTCGACCCCTGTTGCTGACCGCGATGTTGCTCACGGGCCTGTCGGCCTTCGCGCAGCCGCAACCCATCTCCGCGCCGCGTGCGCAGGTCCCCGCGGGCGTGCGGACGATTCGCGTGGAAGGCACCGGTGAGGTGAAGGCGCAGCCCGACGAGGCCTTCATCGACGTGGCGGTGGAGACGCTGGCGGCGAACGCGAAGGCGGCGGGCGAGCAGAACGCGAAGCGGATGGAGAAGGTGATTGCGGCGCTGACGTCCGCGGGCATCGCGCGGCGGGACATCCAGACGCGCAACTACTCGGTGTACCCGGAGTACGCGCCGCCGCTCCCGAACCAGACGGAGCCGAAGCTGAAGGGCTACCGGGTGAGCAACCTGGTGAGCGTCCACGTGAAGGACCTGTCGCGGGTGGGGAACCTGCTGGACCGGGCCCTGGCGGCGGGCGCGAACCGGGTGGACTCGGTGCGCTTCGGGCTGAGCCGCCAGGACGCGGTGCAGGGCGAGGCCCTGCGGCAGGCGGTGGCGCGGGCGCGCAAGTCGGCGGAGGTGTTGGCCGCGTCGCTGAGCGTGAAGCTGGGCGCGGTGCTCGACGCGAGCACGGTGACGGAGCCGCCGCAGCTCTACCCGGCGCGCTTCGCGATGGCCGAGGCGGCGGATGCCCGCGCGATGTCCACGCCCATCCAGCCCGAGGAGCAGACGGTGCAGGCGAAGGTGACGCTCGTCTTCGTCATCGAATAGTCCGAGCGTCGTCGGGGGCTGGCCTGTGCCCCCGATGCGCCCCGCTCAATGCGTGGACTCCGGCTGTTGTTCCGGCTCCGGGCGCGCCGCCGCCCGCCGTGGCAGCGTCACCGTGAAGGTGGTCCCCGCTCCTGGCGCGGAGCTCACGTCGATGTGCCCCTGGTGCGCGTCGACGACCGCCTTCACGATGAAGAGGCCCAGGCCCACGCTGCGGCTCGCGACGTCCACCTCGTCGGTGCCCCGCTGGAGCGGCTGGAAGAGGTTCGGGAGGCGCTCGGGTGCAATGGGGGGGCCTTCGTTGTGGACGCTCAGCGTCACCTGGTCGCCGGCTCCCTCGAGCGTCACCTCGATGGGAGCCTCGGGCTGGCCGTACTTCACGGCGTTCGTCACCAGGTTCTGAATCACCTGGGAGAGCCGGTCCGCGTCCCACGCGCCCTGCCCATCACCGCTCGTCACCACACTCACGTGGGCGGAGGGGTGGGCCTCTTCGACCTCCTGCACGGCGGTCCGGACGAGCGCATGGATGTCGATGGGGGCGCGCTCGAGCCGGATGCCGCCGCCCAGCCGGGCCTGGGTGAAGTCGAGGAGCTCCTTCACCATCCGCACGGCACGGGAGGCCGACGCGTGGATGCGCTCCACGCTCTTGAGGGCGTTCGGGTCCAGTTCCTCTGAGCGCCTCAGCCGTTCCGTCCCCAGGAGGATGGCGCCCAGGGGGTTGCGCAGGTCGTGGCTCACGATGCCAATGAGCTGCTGTTCGAACTCCGCCTGCTCCTGGAGCCTTCGCGCGTGCAGCTCCCGCTCCTGCTCCATTCTCCGTTGCACCGTGATGTCCTGCAGGAGCGCGACGTAGCCAGCCCCGGGTTGTCCCGGCTCACGGTGCGCGATGAAGGACATCTTCACGTCCCGTGTGCCCCCGAAGCGATGGGGCACGTCATGCTGCTCGAAGGAGAAGCTCTCTCCCGCCAACCCCCGCCTCACGAAGGGGCTCAGCACGGCGTAGGCCGCCTCTCCGATGATGTCTCGAATCTTCTGGTTCCGGAGTTGTTCCTGCGACAGCCCGAACCAGTCCTCATACGCTTTGTTGACGCGGCCGTGACGCTCGTCCGCGCTGACGAACGACACCAGGACGGGGATTGCGTCGAGCAGCATGGCCTGCTCCGCCTCACTGGCGCGCAGCCGCTCCGTGAGGGCTTCGTTGCGCTGACGCACCTCGGTCTGTTCGGTGACATCGCGGAAGATGAGCACGGCGCCAGCGAGGTCATTTGGCCCCGTGAGAATCGGTGCGGCGCTGCCCTCGATGGGGACCTCTGTCCCGTCCTGACGGACGAGCAGCGTCGGCCCCGCGAGCTCCTTCTCCGTGGCCAGCGCGGGCGCCAGCTCGATGGGTTGCCGGCTGGCGGCGTCGATGATGCGAAAGACGACGTCCACGGACCGCTGCCGGGCGTCCGTGGTGCGCCAGCCGGTGATGCGCTCTGCCGCGGGATTGAGGAGGACGACACGGCCGGCGCGGTCCGTGGTGATGACAGCATCCCCGATGCTGGAGAGCGTCGTGGACAGGTACGCTTCGCGTTCCCTCAGCCGCTCACCCTGCGCATGGATGCGCATGAGGCTGGCGACTCGGGCGAGCAGCTCCGCGCCGTGCAAGGGCTTGGCGATGTAGTCGTTGGCGCCTGCCTGTAGCCCCTCCGTGAAGTCATCGTGGGTCCCCCAGGTGGAGAGCATCAGGATGGGGAGGGTGACGTCATCGTAGTGCTCGCGGACGTAGCGGCACGCGTCCAGGCCCGAGATGCCCGGCAACTGCCAGTCCAGCAGGAGCACCTCGGGAGGCTGCCCCAGGGACAGCCGCTCCAGCATCTGCTCGGCGTTGCTGAAGGTCTCCGTCGTGTACTGCTTCGACAGCAGCTCGCGGGCTTGCGCCCGTTGCGTGGGGCTGTCGTCGACCAGCCACACGCACGCTGACGGCGCGGCATGCGCAGGGTCGGGCTGCAGGTCCTGGAAGTGGGCTGCTGTCTTGCTCACGAGTACGGGGACCGTGGTGCTCAGGGGAGCGCTACCAGAAGGGAAAATAGTCAGGGCCCGGCAGGTGCGTCGAATTTGCAAGCCAGGGGCGGCTGCCCACCACCCCGCTCGCCCCGGGGGCGCAAGATAGACAACGGATGGCGCTCATGGTGGGCCCAGGGCTCCGGTTCGGGACCGCCGTCGGAGGCGTGCACGGTCAGTGCATCCACGCAGGGAGAGGGGCCGTGCGGCGGAGCGTTCTACCGCTTTCCGGGTCGCCACCAAGGCGCACCTTGGGGCGCGCTGGGTTCTCGGCCGCCAGGGCCATCCGCATGTTGAGGAAGAGACAAGGCGTCCGGTGTGGGCCGCCGGCCGTCGCGGTGAACTTCCACACGCGGGGGGCACGAGCGCATGAGGGCAATGCGTGGCTGGAGGCGGGTGGCATTCGGGCTGTTCGCCGTGTGGCTCGGTTGCGGCCAGCGGAGCGAGGACCGGGGGCCTCCGTCCGCGAGCGAGCGAGAAGGCCGCTCCGAGGTCCTTCGAGGTCTCATGGCCTCACGCGAGCGGCCCCCAGCGTCCGGGGCGCCCGGCTCCGGCGCGCTTCCGGTGGGGACGCTGGGGACAGGGCAGGGCGGCTCGGGGCGGCCCGAGCCCACGGACCGGCTCCATGGCCGCGTGGAGTGGGTGGGCGACAACGAGCTGCTCATCCGCGGCAACGACGGCGTGGAGTACGACGTCGGAGTGGATGAGCAGACCGGGCTCTACATGAAGGGCGAGCCCATCACGGGCCTGCGGGAGTATCGCGAGGGAGACGAGGTTCGCGTCACCTACGGCGAGGGTCCCGGAGGTCTGGTGGCGCACCTCGTGGACGGGATGCCGGGGCCCGGTGCCGAGCCACCTCGTCAGCAAGAGTCAGCCCCCCGCGAGGACCCCGCGGACCCCGGCTCGCCGCTCGATTCACTGCGCTGAACCCGCGGTTGGAGGCGCCCTTCTTGGGCGCGGGTCAGAACGCTAGTCCGTTCACGCGGAGGCCCGGGGAGGAGGTGAGATTCGGGGGTATCAGGTCGTGGTAGTCGAACGGCGCGTCGGGCGTGGCGTCGGGCGACCGGTTGAAGGAGATGTTGTCGAAGGTGCCTCCGTAGGACATCTCATCGACGTTGCTCCCATCGGGCGCGAGGAGCCTGACGACGTCGCCATCGTTGTTGAGGCCCAGGCCGCCCGAGGATGCGGCCACGGTATCGGGCGCACCGGCGGGGAAGCCTCGAACGCCACCAAAGACGACGAAGACCCGGCCGGGAGAAAGCGTGGTGCCGGAGGCGAAGACATGCCGCACGGCTGCGGAGTCCGACAGGCTCCAGCCGGACAGGTCCGCGGAGGAGGTCCCCGCGTTGTACACCTCGATGAACTCGTAGTGGGTGTCAGACACCGTCTGCCCGGGCGGGATGGGCTCGTTGGGCAGGACTTCGTTGATGATGAGGTTCGGCGGGAGGTCGGGGTCCGTGCCGCCGCCGGAGCCTCCCAGGTCGTAGCGGCTGATGACGGGATAGTGGTCGCTGACGATGTTGCCGTAGTTGGGAATCCACGCGTCCGGGCGCAGGACTGCGACGGAGCCTGACAGGTAGTCATCCGCCAGCTCGTTGGAGGCGAGCGTGTGGTCGATGACGTCGGGATAGCCGACGGTGGTCCGCAAGCCGAGCCGGGACAGGGGCTCGGTGATGAAGGTGTAGCGCTGGGTGTCGGCCACGAACGGCGCGAAGGGGCTGGGGAGAGAGTCGCCGGTGCTGTCCCGGGTGATGGACTCGTCGATGTCGTCGTTCCAGTCGCCAATGACGAGCACGCGTTCGGTGGGCAGGGAGGTGTCCAGGTACGCCTTGAGCGCCGCGCTGGAGCGTTGCCGCTGTCCGTAGGCGGTCTCGTTGTCGAACGCCTTCATGTGAAGGACGATGACGACCAGTGGCGTGCTCTCGCCTTGGACGGTCGTGGTGAAGTCCACGCGCAGGGGCGGACGGCCACCGAAGTCCGCGTCGTTCGCGGTGAGGATGAGCTGCGCGCTTTGGAGCGTGAGGCTGCTGTCGTAGAGGATGCCGGGCTTCTGCTCGCCGTTGCTGTAGTAGGACGTGCCGTTGGGGACGAAGGACGCGTCATTGGCGAGGAAGCCATTGAAGCCGGGGAGCTGTGCCTTGAGCGTGGCGAAGTCCTCGGCGTCCACCATCTCCACCAGGCCCCACACGTTGGCGCCCGAGTCGCGAAGGATGTCGCGCGCATGGGCAATCTGAAGGTCGTCCGTCGCTCCGCCCTCCGAAGTGGAGTCCGGCGGGCCCTGGTTGGGGGTTCCGAACCACTCGAGGTTCCAATGGCCCACCGTGAGGGACGTGCCCGCGGTGCGCACGGTGAGGGTCAGCCCGCGCCACGCCGGCTGACCCGCGGCGTCCGTCACGGAGACAATGAACGTGGAGTCCCCTGTCTGCGTGGGAGTGCCGCTGAGGGTCCCTGACGTTGAGAGCGTGAGCCCCGAGGGAAGCGCCCCCGAGTCGATATGCCAGGAGAGCGGCGCCTTGCCTCCGGAGGCCTGCAACTGGGTGGAGTAGGGCACGTCCTTGCGGGCATCGGGCAGCGCGGTGGTCTCGACGGTGGGGCGTTCGTGGACGGTGAGGGTGAAGTCGCGTGTGCCCGTCCGTCCATTCGCGTCGGTGACGACGGCCTGTCCGCTGGTGGTCCCCAGCGCGGGCGGGATGCCCGAAAGCTGGCCGGAGGAGGAGAGCCGCAGCCAGGAGGGGAGGGCGCTTGCTGGCGCGAACGTGTACGGCGCCTTCCCGTTGGTGACGGAGTACGTGGCGCTGAAGGACTGCGAGACATGCCCGTCGAGTTGGAGCGCCGGGCCCGTCACCGACGGAGGCCGGTACACGGCCAGGCTGAGGTTCCGGGTGGTCACGCGCGCGTCGGCGTCGGTGACTTGGATGGAGAAGGAGAAGGTGCCTGTCGTGGACGCGGTGCCTTCGAGCAGGCCCGTGCTGGTGAGCCGGAGACCGGCGGGCAGCGAACCCGCGGTGAGCGCCCAGGCATAAGGCGCGCGTCCATCCATCACCTGGAGGGCCTGGCGATACGCGGCGTCGGTATAGGCGTCCGGCAGGGTGCTGGGGGTGATGGTGAGGCCGCCCTGGACGGTGAGGTGGAACGTGTCGGACGCCGTGCGGCCGTTGGCGTCCTGGACCTCGACGGTGAAGGAGGCGTCCCCTGGCGCCGTGGGCGTTCCACGCACGAAGCTGGCTTCCAGTTGGAGGCCCGTGGGCAAGGCGCCCGAGGTGATGCGGAACGTGAGCGGCGTGCGCCCGCCGACGGTGTGAAGCTCCGTGGAGTAGGTCGCTCCGAGCGTGGCGGCGGGGAGCGTGCCGCCGTCCAGGAAGGGGGCGTTGAAGGCGGAGAGCGAGAGGACACGCTGGCTCGAAAGTCCGGTGGCGTCCTGTACGTGGACGGTGACGGAGAAGGTGCCGGCGCTGGCGGGAACGCCGGAGATGTGCCCCTGTGAGTCGAGGTTCACGCCCGACGGGAGGGTGCCCTCCGCGAGAGTCCAGGTGTACGGCGCCGTGCCGCCCGAAGCGTCGAGCTGAGCGGAGTAGTTCTCGCCGACGTATGCATCGAGTAGCGAGGACGACGCGATGTGGAGCCCGGCGTCGCGCACCTCGAGTTCGAACGTGGCGCGAACCGTCCGTCCGCGGGAGTCACGCACCTCCGCGTCGAAGGACGAGGTGCCAGCGGCTTGAGGTGTTCCGGTGATTTCGCCCAGGGTAGAGAGGCTGAGTCCGGTGGGCAGCGCGCCCTGCGCGACGCGCCAGGAATAGGCAGGTGTGCCACCCGAAGCGGTGACCGAGCCGCGATAGAGCTGCGCGACGGATGCGGCGGGGAGCGTCTCCGTGGTGATGGCCAGTCCGGGGCCTGTGTCATCAGTCCCGGGAGGTGTGGAGCCAGGACACGCGGTCAGCAGCAGCGCGAGGAGTGGAAGCAGGGCGTGGTGGACGCGCATGAAGACTCCGGCCCGCGAAAGAGTCGGGCCCACGGATGAAGTAGCGGCACTGTAGAGGCACCCGTGACAACGGCGCACAGGGTTCCACCACACCCAGGGTAAAAAAAAGGGCCGCGGCTCACGAGGAGCCGCGGCCCGGAGGCTTCAGCTTGAAACCGTCAGACTACTGGTTGGGCATGCCCCACGACGGAGCACCCACCGCCCAGTCCGCCAGGGTGTTGGTGTCGTCCGTGCTGATACGGCGAACGCTGTTGCTCGTGGTGTCCGCGTTGCTCGGGATGCCCGCCCAGACGGCGGACACGTCACCGGCGGAGGGCGTGGAGGTGTTGGTGCAGGGCGCACCTTCGCAATCGGCCGGGAGCCAATGGCCAGCGGCCTGGATGGCCTGCAGGTGGCCCGGGAACGCACCAGGCGGGGTCCCCGTCGTCCGGAAAGGCACCGCGTCTTGAATGTTCCCGGCCGCGTCCTGCACGAGGATGATCCGGCTGGAGTAGGTGATGGCGAAGGCCGCATTGCCCCTGAAGTCCCAGGCAGTATCAAAGTGCGTCGAATTGGCACTCTGCGGGTGCTCATCCTTGGCCAGGGTCTCGGCCCTGAAAGGATTCGCCTGGGTGTCGACCGGGTTGAGATGCACCACGATGATGTCGCCGACCGCGACATCCACGTCCGGGAAGTTGGCGAGCAGACCATTGTTCACGGTGGCGTTATCCTGGACCAGGATGAGGCCGGACGTGGTTCCCGCAGTAAGGACCTGCAGTTCGACCAGGTCCCTGGCAGAGGCGGCATTCGGCTGCACCTCGGTCAGTCGGAGAACGGCCGGCGCGCGGTAGCCGCGGAACGTCTGCGTGCTGGCTTCCGGAGCGACGGAACCACCCGCCAGGTCCGTCACGGTGTTCGCGACGGTGACGGAGTAGCTGGCGCCCGGGGCCTGCTCGCTCGTGGTCAGGAAGACCTGCTTACCCTCGACGCGGAACGCGGAGACCGTCAGGCCCTCGGTGAGGGTGAACTGCTCCTGCGCGTTGGTGATGCTTGCCGTGGAGATGTTGCGGCTGAAGTTCAGCACGACCTCCGTCAGCGACGTCGCCGAAGCCGACGCGAACGTCGGCGCGGCGCAGTTCGACAGGGTGAGGTCGGAAGCCGTGAACGCGGACGGCTGCGCGTTGGCTGCGAACCGCCAGATGGGGCCCGCGTTCAGCGTGAACGTGCAGCCCTGGGTGATGTCGAGCTCGGTGGCGAGTGTCGCGGGCACGCGGAGCCGGAAGTTGGCGGCGCCAGCGGTGAAACCTTCGGTGGTGATCTGGAAGCCGGAGTAGCCAGCGCCGATGCCGCTGGAGCCCGTGGCAATCGTGCCCGTCAGGTAGGTGAGCTCGGAGTCCACGGCGTCCAGACCATCGACCAACGTCGCCGACGTGTCCGCGGAGCGGTTGACCGCGAGGCCGGCCGGCGTGGCCGTCGACTGGCTCTGAACCGGGTGGCCCTGGCTGATGACCGTGGTCCCGGTGACGGTGACCGCGGAGCGCAGCCCGTCGGTGGTCGCCTTCGACGACACGGAGAAGCTGACCCGGTCACCCACGACGACCGCGGCCAGCGCTGCCTCGTCGCTCACGAACAGGGCGGGGCCCTGGGCCTCGGCCTGGACGAAGAAGCCGGGGAGCTCGCTGCTGCCCGTCACCGCGGGCTTGATGAACGTGACGAACGCACCCTCGATGGGCAGCGCGGGGTCGAGCGCGCCATCCGCCGCATCCCGGACCGCCTGAATCTGCGTGCTGGTCGTCGCCACCGGCGTGACGAAGCCCGAGTCCTCGCACGCGCTCGTCGTGGTGTTGCACGTCTCGGTCAGGGCGCAGGTCGCGTTGCTGGTGCAGCCCTCCGTGCCGGCGTCCGGGTCGGTCCCCGCGTCACCTTCACCGGCGTCGGGCTCGGTGCCCGCGTCTTCCTCGGTGCCCGCGTCCGAGCCCTGGGTGATGTCGCGCTGCTCGCACGTTCCGGAGTTGCAGGTCCACTGCTTGCCCTCGGCCGGCTGGCCCTTGTCACTGCGGCAGTCAAACTGGTCAACGCACTCGTCGCCACATCCCGTGCCCATCGTGACCATCACGGCCGTGACAATCGCCGGGAGCCAAAATCGTGTCTGCATGAGTTCCCCTCCATGGGAAGCAGGTTGTGTCCCCCTTACACCTGAACCGGAGGGCAATCCATTGTCCGGTCCATGTGACATCGGCATTTCACACAAGCCGCGCCCGGGTTTTCAGGCGTTCAGGGATTGGCCCGAGGAGACCTGGCCGCAGGCCCGGAATACAGGTCGATGACCTCGGAGATGGCGTCCTGGCACACCGCGCAGAATGGAACGCGATCCCGAGTGAACATCACGCAGTCCACCTGGGGCCGGTAGTAGCCCTTCGACTCGTACATGGCGCCCTCGAAGGCCCCGACCCGGCCTGAATACTTCTGTGAGGAAAGGAACTTTTCCTCCCAGTCCCGCTGGGCCAGGAAGAGCTTGTCCATGTCCGACTCGGGCTTTCGCTGGGCCCGAATCTGGCCGCGCTGCTTCTGCACGGCCGTGGCATGCTTTTCGTATCCAGCCTTGTTCCAGGGGGTAGGCAGAGGTGTTCCTGGAGACACCAGGTGCTTCCACTTCAGGTCTTCCGGTGAGTGGAGCGCGGTGACGTTCTTCTCCCAGGGCTCCAGGCGGTCCGCGGCGGGCACGTAGACGGATTCAGAGGTGTAGTACTCGTCGGCCAGGCCGGCGAAGTGGTGGCCGAACTCGTGCACGAAGACGTAGGGCGCCCATAGGCTGTCCGAGGCCACGGTGCCATAGAGCCCGAAGATGCCGCCGCCGCCATAGGTGTTGCCGTTGACCAGAATCTCCACGAACTCGTAGGGCGCGAAGGCCGCTGCCTCGCGGAAGGCCTTGTTGTCGAAGGTGAGCACGTAGCGCTCGCTGCCGAAGGCATCGTAGGTGGCGCCGATGGGGGAGCGCCGGTGGACGCCCGTCGACGGGCGGGAGATGCCGGACTGGGCCGCAGCGGGGACGAGCCCCCACACGTTGAAGTCCGCCTTGCGCTCCTTGAAGGGAGAGAAGGTGAAGAGGATGTCCACCATGTGCCGGGCGTCCTTCTCGAACTTGGCGTGCTCGGCCTTCGTGTAGCCGTCACCCAGGATGAGCAGGTCGACCTTCTGCGCGGACGGCCCGTTCTCCAGCAGCTTCAGCAGCGGTCCGGGCGCGGGAGGTGACGAGGGGTCGACGAACATGTCCTTCGGGTCGACGACCAGCGACCACACCTCGCGGAAGGCGTTCTGGGCATCCCGCTTCTTGAGGAGCACCTGCACGGGCCGCTCGGGCGCGGGGAAGCGCAGCGACTCATGGAAGGTGCGGTTGCTGCCGCGCGCCTCGTTCGTGACCTCCCACTCGCCGTAGATGGACGCGAAGCCTCGTGAGAAGAGGAGCCGGTTGTTCTCCCGGTCGCGGACCTCGAAGAGGTACTTGCCGAGGTTCGTCTCATCGATTGCGCGCTCCGGGTGGCCGGGCCAGGGCAGCGGCTCGATGACGACCTTGTCGAGGCTGAACCGCTCCTCGGTGGCGTTCCCGGTGTGGAAGTAATCGACCCGGAGGGTTCGGGGAGAGGCCGCGGAGGCGCTCGTGGCCAGCAGCAGGATGAAGAGAGCTCGCATCATGGGCGGGCACTCTATGCGCCGTGATGGCCTGGCGGTGTGTGGACGCGGCTCTCCTATCCAGCTCTCGACGTGTCTGCTTGCCTGCGCGGGAGGTGGAGTGGTTCGGAGGCTCCACCTCGCGCGGAGTGCGTGTCCATGGATTCGTGAGTCGTGCGTCAGAACGAGCCGGACAGTGAGGCCGCCGCGCCGTGGCTGTCCGCAGAGAGTCCTACCGAGACGGGCGGTGCCGCGCTCGAATCGGGAGACAGGAGGTAGAGCACCGCGCCCGTGACAACCGCCGCGCTTCCACCAATGAGCAGCCCATTGAGGACGTTGCTCTTCTGGACCAGCGAGTCGCGAAGTCCCATCGCCTCGCTGTCACTGGACAGAATCCGGCCGTTGTCGAGCCGCTTCTCCAGCGCGTTCACGTCTTTCTGGGCCAGGAGGCGGACGACGCCCGCGCCACCGAACGCGGCCACGCCCGTTCCCAGCGCGACATACGAGGCCGTGCGAAGGCCGGAGGTAGAACGTGCCCCGGACGCGTCGCCCTCTGACATGAGGTTGGGGGCCGTCAGGTCCATGCCGCCCGCGGACGCGCTCCCGTTCCTGCCCCCGGGAGCGTCCCACGGGGCCTTTCCATTGGCGTTCATCACCACGAGGTTGGAGGGCGAGCGGCCGGTGGTGACGAAGTCGACCAGCGCCGCGAGTGCCTCGTTCGGAGCATCTGTCCCCTGCGTCTTGAAGCCGCCTTCGCGGAGCTTCTGGCCTCCTTCGACATTGAGGACGGTGGCCGCGAACCACTTGGGGCCGCTGCTCGGGCGTTCGAGCCGGACGACGATGACCTCCTCCACGCCGAGCGTGCCGCCCAGCCGGACCGCATGGCTCAGCGTGCGCTCGTCGTTGCCGTCCGAGGTGGCAAGGCAGGGGAATGGGCTCGCGGAGACAGAGCCCTCGTAGGCCACGTCGATGAGCAACGGCGTCTCAGTGCCCTGGACCTGGATGTGTCGTGGGAAGCTCGTGGTGTCGCCCTTGACGAGGGTGAGGTGGTAGGTGCCCGGGACTGCATCGAGCGACAGCGGCGTCTGGCCCAGCTTGAGCCCGTCCAGGTACACGTCCGCGGCGGGCAGCGTGGACTTCACGGACAGCTTCACCTTGCGCGTCTGGGCGAGTTCCTTCCGGAGCTTGTCGAAGTTCTGTCGAACGGACGGGGCGAAGTAGTCCAGGTTGAGCTGGTACTCGGGCTGGAGCCGCAGCACGTTGCGGAACGCGGTGTCGCTCTCCTTTTGCTTGCCCAGGGCGCGGTAGTTGAGGCCGTGGAGCAGCTGCGCTTCGACGTAGAGCTTCCAGCGGGCGTCTCCCACGGGGAGCCGGGTAATCTGCTGCAGGGCCTCGTCGACGGCCTGGAGCGTCCTGGCGTTGCGGCTTTCGTAGAACTGGTCCTGCGCGGCTTCGAGCTGCCGCTGGAGGTCCTCGTAGCTCTTGGTGGACTGAGGGAAGAGCCGGTCGCTGAACTGGCTGGCGCTGAGCGTGTCCTGTTCTGGGCGCGAGGCGAGGGCTCCCAGGAAGGCCTTGGCCTGCCCGCTCAGCTCCGCGTCCTTGCAGTCGCCACTGGCCACCACCGTGCGGCGAGGGGCCGCATAGGCCAATGTCGACATAAAGCACGCCATGAATAGTGGTGCAATCCTCATGATGGAAACTCGTTTTAGATGTTTTTGTATGGGCTGCTTGAGCGCGTCTATTGGTTTCTGCGATAGACGACGATCTCTCGCTGCTGTTCGCTAGGGCTTTCGGTCCATGCCAAAACGATGTCCCCATGCGGGAGTGCGTCCATGCTTAAGTCATTGCCGGTCGATTTAGTGTTGCCGAAGGCATCTCGTGTGTTCCACAAGGGCGTCCACCTATCGCCCGTGTGGATGTTCAAGTGTGCGGAAGTTCGATTTCCCGCTGATTCGGTTGATGCGACGAGGAGCCCTTGGCCCGGGATGAAGTGAGTGTCTGCGACAGTTCTGTTTCCTGTGTCAGGATGTTTTTGTGGCGGGGTGATGGGAGTCCATTGCCCCTCAGACCATGTTTTAATGAATACTTCGTGCTCGTATAGCGGAGGTCTGTAGCCTGTCCAGGAGATGATGGGCTGATTGGAGGAGTCGAGCGCCAAGGCGATTGGCTTCCCGGAGTTGTGCTCATTGTAGCTGTTCAATGTGGTGCCCAGTCGTTCCCATTCATTGTTGTTCCATCGCCATGCGAAGATTTTTCCTTCTCCATCTTCGTGGCCGAATGCGACGACAGGGCTGTCGTGCTCGTCAAGTGCGAGGAATGGAGCGCTTGTCGAAGACTCCGACTCGCCCTTCAGGGGTGAGCCGATTCGTTGCCACTGCTCCTGGGACCATTGGTAGATATGAACTTGGCCGCCCTCGGTAGCCTCCAAGTCCATGTCGACTGCGATGACGGGGTGGCCTTGCTTGGTGAGCCGCATTGAAAAATCCCATGCGTGCGGCTGTTCAGGCAGAATTCCTTGTTCGCCACCCAGTCGACTCCAGCGTTCGCCCGTCCACTGAGCAACGTGGATGTAGTTGTTGAACTCTGCCCCCATGTCCTCCTGCCATGCCACAAAGGGGACTCCGGCTGCCGAGACTTGGAGCGTCGGGGTATGGATCGAATAGTCGCTCGTGCTTGTTTTTAGATTGTAGCCGAGTTGTTCCCAGGAATCGCCCGTCCATCGGGTCACGAACAGAGACTCAGTAGTGCCGTCGTATCTCCAGTGAAGAACGAGAGGGCGTCCGTGCGAATCCATTTTGATGTACGGCCTTGCCCACCTGTTGCGAGCCTCGGCGCCTACGGAATGGAGAGGATACGGCACGAATTCAGGAACAACCCAGCTCCACGCCTCCCCCAGATTCACGGCGGCATTCCCAGCCAGGTCCGTCACCGTCCCCGAGAAGGCCAGCGCCACGGTGCTCGGCGCGGTGAACGCAGTCACGGGGACCACCGTCACCGTCTTCCCGTCCTCCGACAGTGACACCGTCTGCGCCACGGCCACGTCGCCCACCGTCAGGTGCACGGACTCCGTCGTCACGCTGCTCTGCTTCACGGGCTCGGAGAACTCGGCGCGGATGGGGCTCTGCACCCAGACCTCCTGGTCGCCCTGCTCCGGCACGCGCGACACCACCTGTGGCGGCGTCCGGTCCACCACCACCTCGCGGCTCGCGCTCACATACGCGACGTCCCCCAGCGCCGCGCGCGCCTCCAGTCGGTACGTCCCCTCCGGCTCACCCGCCGTGTCCCAGGTGTACGTGTACGGCGGCGCCAGCTCCGTCAGCACCTCGCCGTCCTTCAGCAGCTCCACGCGGTCCGGCGTGTGGCCTGTCACGGCAAGCCGGACCTCGACCACACCCTTCGTGTAGGCCGTTCCAGCCGGCGCGGTGATTCGCACCTCGGCCTGCGCGGGCTCGACGGCCGGCACGTTGATGCACGCGGACGCGCACAGGAGGACGACGGCCGCCATCCAAGGCGGCGGAAGGGAGCGTTCGGGGATGTTCATGGCTCGCGGGCCGAGTGCAGGTTGTGTTCCGTTTCCTGCCCGACAGTCGCTCGCACATACCAAGCCCGCTTTGCTTCCTCCAACCCACCCGTGCTCCGCGAAAAGCCGAGCCATCTCCACCCCTTACCCGCGTGCAGCCCCGCCTCCACCTCCCGTGCGGACACGCACCCTCACGCCCCGTGCCCCGTCCCGGCAGTGGACCCCCATCCCCGGCGGCGGTCTGCGACGTGGACCCTGGGGCCGCTCCGCCGCCTGTCCTCCAGCCAGGTGTGCGATGACCCGGTGCGTCGCTGTGTGCAATCGCCATCTTCGTGAGGGGGACTCAGGCCATGCCCTGGGGCTCGGCCCGGCAAGGAGAACGCGGACATGAAGCGAGCCTGGAAGAACCAAGTCGTCGTCGTCACCGGCGCGTCCAGTGGCATCGGCCGCGCCACCGCGCTGGCCCTGGCGAAGAAGGGGGCCCACGTCGTCCTGGCCGCCCGTCGCGAGGAGCCGCTGGAGGACCTGGCGCGCGAGTGCCAGGCGCTCGGCGTCCGGGCCCACGTCGTGCCCACGGATGTGTCCGACGTGGCCGCCGTGCAGCGCCTGGCGGACGAGGCGCGCAAGGCCTTCGGCCACTTCGATGCGTGGATCAACAACGCGGGCGTCTACCTCATGGGCCGCCTCGAAGAGACGCCGGATGACGCCTTCCGGCAGGTGATGGAGACGAACTTCTTCGGCACCGTCAGCGGCGCCCGCGCAGCCGTGGCCCAGTTCCGTCAGCAGGGCTACGGCACCCTGGTGAACGTCTCCTCCACCTTCGGCACCGTCGCCGCGCCGTATGTCAGCGCCTACGTGGCCTCGAAGCACGCCGTGCGCGGCTTCTCCGCGTCCATCCGCCAGGAGCTGCTCGGCACCGGCATCGACGTGTGCACCGTGCTCCCCGCGGCCATCGACACGCCGCTGTGGCAACACACCGCCAACTACACCGGCTGGCGCATCCGTCCCGTGGAGCCCGTCTACACGCCGGAGCGCGTCGCGCGCGCCATCCTCGGGGTCCTCCGCGGCCCCAAGCACGAGGTCTTCGTCGGCCCCGCCGCTCGGAGCTTCGCCGCCATGCACGGCCTGCTGCCCCGCACCTTCGAGCGCACCATGAACGGCGTCACGGAGGCCCAGCACTTCGAGGAGGAGCGCCAGGGCCACACCTCCGGCACCCTCTTCCGTCCGATGGCGGAGGGGACGGGGACCTCGGGGGGCTACCACGCGGCGGGCAAGCAATGGCTGCGCCGGCTGCTGGTCGCCGGGGGCGTGGCCGCGGCGGCGTTCTCCCTTGGAAAGAAGCGGGAGGCACGGGGGCTGAAAGCCCGTTTCGCCCATGCACTGGGAGTGTGAGGGTCGTTTTTGAGTCACGCCGCGTCACCGGTTTCCGCGCCGTGACCGGGCCATGACAAAGCGTGGAGAGAGTCCCGCTCGCCATGAATGACATCGCCGTCCTCGTCAACCTGCGTGCACGCCGGGGCTCCGAAGGCATGGGGGGGCTGGTCCAGCGCTTCCTGCCCCGGGCGCGGGTGGCGCTCACCCGTTCGCTGGAGGAGGCTCGGTCCTGGATTTCGGACACCCTCCGGCCCAACCCTCCCTCTCTCCTCCTGGCGGGCGGTGGCGACGGGACGATTACGGGGCTGCTCAACGAGCTGCGCACCGCGGGGGTGGCGCTGCCGGCCATTGGCGTCCTCCCTATGGGCACTGGCAACGCCTGGGCGCGCGTCACCGGCGCGCCGCGGCCCGCGGAGGCCTTGAAGCAGATTGCCGCCGTGGGCGAGCGCCTGCCGCCCCTGCGCCCCTTCGCCCTGGTCCGCGTGGAGGGCAAGGTGGCCCCCTTCGCCGGCACCGGCTGGGACGCGGAGATGATTCAGGACTTCAAGAACCAGCTCGCCGCCTCCGGCCCGCTGCGGGGCACCCAGGCCGGCCTGCGTGGCTACCTGGGCGCCATGTTCACCCGGACGGTGCCTCGCCACGTCTTCGGCGAGGGCAACCCCATGGTGTCCGTCTACAACCTGGGTGACCCCGCCCTCACGGTGGACGCGCGGGGCTCCGTGCAACCCGTGCCGCATGGGGACAAGGGCGCGCTCCTGTACCGGGGGCCCGCGGGCGTCGCCGGCGCGGCCACCACGCCTGAGTGGGGCTTCGGCTTCAAGGCCTTCCCCTTCGCGGAGGCGGTGCCCCACCGGCTGTCCGTGCGCGTCTATGGCGCCGGCGTGCTCGAGGCCACCCGGAACATGTTCCGCCTCTGGCGCGGCGAGCATCCGATGCCCCAGATGCATGACTGGTTCGTCCAGCGCCTGCGCATGGATTTCGACCGGGAAGTGCCCTTCCAGATGGGCGGCGACGTCATCGGCATGCGGCGCTCGCTGGAGTTCGACCTGGCCGAGGAGAGCGTCCAGCTCGTCGACTGGCGCCAGCTGTCGCGCATGGTCCGGCCCTAGGCCGCGCAAGGCCCGGCCCCCACCGCCGTCCCTGACTTGACCCGGGTGTGTTCCGGACCCTATTCGGGGAGCCGTGAGCTACTCCTATGAGTACCCGAGGCCGGCGCTGACGGTGGACTGTGTCGTCTTCGGTCTGGATGACGGGGACTTGAAGGTGCTGCTCATCCGCCGCGGGGTGGAGCCCTTCTCCGGGCGGTGGGCGCTGCCGGGGGGCTTCGTGCGGATGGAGGAGTCGCTCGACGACGCCGCGCGCCGGGAGCTGGACGAAGAGGCGGGCATCCGGCCCAGCCACCTGGAGCAGCTCTACACGTTCGGCACTCCGGGGAGAGACCCACGCGGGCGCGTCGTCACGGTGGCGTACTTCGCGCTGGTGAAGCTCAGTGACCACGTGCCGCACGCGGCGACGGATGCGCGGGACGCGGCGTGGTTCTCCGTCTGGGATACGCCGAAGCTGGCCTTCGACCACGCGGACGTGCTCGGCAAGGCGCTGCAGCGGCTCAAGGGCAAGGTCCGCTATCAGCCCATCGGCTTCGAGCTGCTGCCTCCCAAGTTCACGCTGACGCAGCTCCAGCGGCTGTACGAGGTCATCCTGGAGCGGGAGCTCGACAAGCGGAACTTCCGCAAGAAGATCCTCGCCATGGACCTGCTCGAGGAGCTGGACGAGGTGGAGCAGGACGTCTCCCACCGCGCCGCGCGCCTCTACCGGTTCGACCACAAGAAGTACAAGCAACTGGAGAAGGCGGGCTTCAACTTCGAGCTCTGACCCTGTGCGGGCTTGAGGGACGCCCGGGCGCCTCGTTGCGTTGACATCGTGTCATGTGGACACTATGTTGGTGTCACTTAGACACGAACATGGGTTCAACCCGGGTTCGTGCCGGGAGAGCCATGTCCGCGCTGCCCTTCGACATCGCCGCTGCCTCAGTGCCAGGCCGGGAGCACGCCCGAGCGGGTCGCAACAACCAGGATGCGCTGTGCATCCGCGCCAGCGAGCATGGCCTGGTGGCAGTGGTGACGGACGGCTGTGGCAGCCAGCCCTGCAGTGAGCTGGGCGCACAGTTGGGGGCGCGCAGGTTGGCGCGGGCCGCGTTGGTGCGGCTCGCGGACGGTGAGCGCGTGGATGAGCCCACCTTCCTCCCAGGCCTTCGGGAGGACGTGTTGTGCCTGCTCGGTGAGCTCCGGGCGGACCTGGGGCGGGAGGTGATGGGGGACTTCCTCTTCACCGTGGTGGGCGCGGTGGTGACGCCCACGCTGACGCTCGTCTTCTCCGCGGGGGACGGCGTGTGGGCGCTCAATGGCGAGGTGCATCCGTTGGGGCCGTTTCCGGGGAACGCGCCGCCCTATCTCGCCTATGCGTTGACGCACGGTGAGGACGTCGCGCTGACCGCGCGGGCCCTGGTGCCCACGGAGGAGGTCCACGCGCTGCTGCTGGGCACCGACGGCGTGGCGGACCTGGAGCGGCTGGCCACCACGCGCATGCCGGCGCGGGACGAGCTCGTCGGGCCGCTTTCGCGGCTCTGGACGGAGGACCGCTACTTCGCCAACCCGGATGCCCTGCGTCGCCGCCTGGCCCTGCTCAACCGAGAAGCCGTGCGCGCGGACTTCGCCTCCCAGCAACTGGCGCGTACTCCGGGCCTGCTGCCGGACGACACGACGCTGGTGGTGCTGCGCCGCCGCATGGGGAGGGCGTGAGGCCATGGACGTCTGGCTCGAAGGCAAGAAGGTGCGGTTGAACCCCGCGCGAGCGCTGGGCAAGGGCGGCGAGGCGGACGTGTTCGACCTGGGGGATGGCCGCGCCCTCAAGGTGTTCAAGCCACCCAACCACCCCGACTACACGGGCCTGCCCGCGGAGCAGGCCGCGGCGCGCGTCCGGTTGGACGAGCACCAGCGCAAGCTGCGCGTCTTCCCTGCAGGACTGCCCGGCCGCGTGGTGGCGCCCCAGGCCCTGGCGACGGACAAGCAGGCGCGCGAGGTCCTGGGCTACGCCATGCGCAAGCTGGATGGCGTGGAGCCCTTGCGACGCTTCGGAGAGCCGTCGTTCCGCAGGGCGGGCGCGGCGTCCGGGCGGGTGGTGGAGGTGCTTCGCGAGCTGCATCGGACGCTCGGCGCGGTGCATGCGGCGGGCGTGGTGGTGGGGGACTTCAACGACCTCAACGTGCTCGTGGCGGGCGCGTCGGCGGCGTACCTCATCGACGCGGACAGCTTCCAGTTCGGCGGGTTCCTCTGTCCGGTGTTCACGGAGCGCTTCCTCGACCCGCTGCGGCTCGGGAGCACGGGCACGCAAGGGCTGACGCCCAGCCGGCCGGCGTCCATTGAGAGTGATTGGTATGCCTATGCCGTCGCGGTGATGCAGTCGCTGCTGTGCGTGGGACCGCACGGCGGCGTCTACAAGCCCAAGAGCGCGGCGGCGCGGACGACCTCCGCGGGCCGGGTGCTCCAGCGCATCACCGTGTTCCATCCGGAGGTGCAGTACCCAAAGCCCGCGCTGCCGCTGGCGACCTTGCCGGACGACGTGCTGCACCACCTGCACCGCGTCTTCGTGGAGGACCTCCGCGGCGTCTTTCCGCAGCCGCTGCTGGAGGGGCTGCGCTTCACCGCCTGCGCGTCGTGCGGCGTGGAGCACGCGCGCGCTGCCTGCCCGGCGTGCCAGCCCCACGCCACCGCGGCCACCACGCCGGTGACGTCGGTCCGAGGCCAGGTGACGGCGACGCGGCTGTTCTCCACGCGAGGCGTGCTGGTGCACGCGAGCAACGAGGCGGGCGTCCTTCGCTGGCTCTACCACGCGGAGGGCGCGTACCGGCGCGAGGACGGACGCGTCGTGTTGCGCGGGGCGCTGGACCCGTCGCTGCGCTGGGCCTTGCAAGGAGACGTGACGCTGGTGGGCCGGGGCGGTGAGGTGGCGGTGCTGGCGCCCGGCCGGCCCCCGGACCGCACGGGCGTGGATGCGCCGGAGGGCCAGTCCGCTTTCGCCACCAACGCGCGGCACCGGTACTGGGCCGTGGGCGGCGGGCTGTGGCGGGACGGCGCGTATGGACCGGAGCACGTGGGCGCGGTGCTCGAAGGGCAGACGCGGCTCTTCGTGGGGCCACGCTTCGGGTTGGGCTTCCATCGCGCGGGCGGCCTGCGCGGCGCCTTCGTCTTCGACGCGGAGCGCCTGGGCTTGAAGGATGGCCTGTCGCTGCCCTGGCCCACGGGAAAGCTCGTGGACGTGGAATGTGTCTTCGATGGGCCCTCCGCGTGGCTGTTCCTGGTGGAGGAAGCCGGTGGGCGCACGCTGCATCACTGCGTGGTGGTGGGCCATGACGGGGCCGTGCGTGCGAGCGCGGTGGCGGAGGCCGGTGACGGCTCGTGGCTGGGCAACGCGCCACGTGGACGGTGCGCGGCGGGCGACGCGCTGTTCTGCGCCACCGATGCGGGGCTCACCCGTGTGGAGCTTCGTCAAGGCCGCCTGGAGGCGGCGCGCGAGTTCCCGGACGCCGAGCCCTTCGTGGACGCGGGCTGCTCGCTCTTCCTCATGCGGCAGGGGCTGGCGGTGGTGGGACGGCAGGACATCACCGTGCTGCGAATGAACTGAAGGGATTGCTCACAACCGCGTGGAGCGGGTGCCTCCACGCCTCACAGGAGGTAGGACGATGAAGACGCAAGTGAAGGCGCTTCCGCTCCCGAGGTTCTACGACGCGGCCCATGCCGGTCAGTTCGGGTACAGCCCTGACGCGGGGAAGCTCCAGGCGGAGGCCCAGGGCTGGCGCGCGGCGAACGACGTCTCCATGGCGGCGACGGACGCGTTCAACCTGCACCTGCTGCTCATCGACGTGCAGAAGGACTTCTGCTTCCCGGAGGGCTCGCTCTACGTGGCGGGACGCAGCGGGCGCGGCGCGGTGGATGACAGCCGTCGCATCGCGGAGTTCATCTACCGCAACCTGGGCGCGCTGACGAACGTGACGGCGACGCTGGATACCCACTTCGCGTACCAGATCTTCTTCCCGTCCTTCTGGGTGGACCAGGACGACCAGCCGCTGACGCCGTACCGCGAGGTGACGCGCGAGCAGCTCGAGCGCGGGCAGGCGCGGCCCAACCCCGCCATGGCGAAGTGGCTGTGCGGTGGCAACTACCCCTGGCTGCTCAAGCAGGTGAAGTATTACTGCGAGGAGCTGGAGCGGGCGGGCAAGTACACGCTGTACCTGTGGCCGCCGCACTGCCTGCTGGGGAGCGACGGACACGCGCTGGCGGGGGTGGTGCAGGAGGCGCGGCTGTTCCACTCCTTCGCGCGTGGCATGCAGTCGTGGGCGGAGGTGAAGGGGGGCAATCCGCTGACGGAGAACTACTCGGTGCTGCGCCCGGAGGTGCTGGGGCGGCATGACGGCCAGCCGCTGGCGCAGCGGAATACACAGTTCCTCAAGACGCTGCTCACCGCGGACGCGGTGGTGATTGCTGGGCAGGCGGCGAGCCACTGCGTGAAGAGCTCCATCGATGACCTGCTCGGGGAGATTGTCGCGCAGGACGCGGCGCTGGCGCGCAAGGTGTACCTGCTGACGGACTGCATGTCGGCGGTGACGGTGCCGGACGGCAAGGGCGGCTTCGCGGCGGACTTCACCCCGCAGGCGGAGGCGTCGCTGAAGCGCTTCGCGGACGCGGGCATGCACCTGGTGAAGTCCACGGACCCGCTGGCGAGCTGGCCGGACCTGCGCATCGCCTGAGCCTCGCGGGACGTGAAGACACACAGCAATCGCTTCGCCTGTGCTCGCCAGCGCGGGACGGGCGGAGCTCTGCCCTCGGGAGAGGGAGAAGGAGCACGGGACATGAGCAGCAAGGCGAATGGCAGTGGCATCCGACAGCTCTTCGATGACGCGCACGCGGAGGGCGTGCTGAGCCCAGCGGGGCTGCAGGCGCTGACGGTGGTGGACCTGGGCGCGCAGATTCAGGCGGGGCTCGGCGTCTGCGTGGAGGACGTGCAGTCCAGCGAGGTGGTGCTGGTGACGGTGATGCCGGATGACTCGGGGAGCATCGACTACTCCGGGCACACGAAGACGGTGTGTGATGGGCACAACCTGGTACTGGACGCGCTGCTGGCGAGCAAGCAGAAGGACGGCGTCCTCTTCCACACGCGCTACCTCAACGGGTTCGTGCTGAACCCGTACCGGCCGGTGGAGGACGTGGTGCGGATGCACGCCAAGAACTACCGGGCGGACCAGGGCACGCCGCTGTATGACCAGTCGGTGGTGCTGCTGGGCACGGTGCTGGCGAAGGCGCAGGAGTTCAGCGCGAACGGCGTGCCGGTGCGGACGGTGACGCTGTTGATTACGGATGGCTCGGACCAGCACTCGACGTCGGCGAAGGCAAAGGACGTGGCGGCGCTGGTGAATGACCTGAAGCGCGCGGAGAGCCACATCGTCGCGGCGATGGGCATCAGCGATGGGAGCACGGACTTCCGGCGCGTGTTCCGCGAGATGGGCATCGACGACAAGTGGATTCTCACGCCGGGGCAGAGCGCCCAGGAGATTCGCGCGGCGTTCCAGGTGTTCAGCCAGTCCGCCGCGCGAGTGAGTCAGGGTGCCGCGAGCTTCAGCCGGACCGCGCTGGGCGGCTTTGGGCAGTGAGGGAACCGGGGCTCCGCGCGGAGGCACACGGACTGCTGGGCCATCAGCGGGGTGTAGTTCTCATCCTGAGCAGGCGGCCGCCTCCTCGTGATTTCAGCGCCTTACACTGAGCACGGCTGCTGGGTAGGCGGCAGCCTCCCTCGGAGCGTGCTCAGGATGGGAGCTTCCTTGCCGCAGGTGGAGAGCGCCCAGTATAGACTGAACAATCTATACAGAGCACAGGGAACAAAAGAGTGTCCGAGCAATACGACAGGCTGCTTGAGTTGCTCCGTCAGCAAGGTTTGACTCTGGAGCAAGCCAAAGATCGGGTGGCCGAGCATGCTGCCCTGCTGTCACTGGCAAGGCCCAACGAAGGCATCACCTTCGACTCCACTGTGCGCGACCTCTTGCAGGCGGAGGAGCGACAGATTGAAATCCGGAAAGCAGCTGAACCCGAATCTGTCGACTGCGACTCCGCAGATGAGTTTATTGATGTGCTTTCGCCACGTCACCCGAGGTTCTGGCATTCGAGTTCCGAAGCGTGGGTCTTCCGTGGGCAGGCGAACGCTGATTGGCCCATATTACCCTCTGCGCTACGTTCGACTGCCCTGCTCCCCGATGGAACGCAGGGCCACTGGTCAAAAACTGCCCCCTCGCAATTCACGAACGACGGCCAGGTTCGCCGCGAGTTGATGGCGCTGCGAGATTTCTACTGGAGAGCTGACCGCATTGGTCTTTCAATACCAGGAGACACTGTAGAAGTTCGCCAACTGATGGCCGACGATCAATGTCTCAAGCGCCTAAGGGATGCCGATGGTGCATTTCAATGGCCAGCCCAAGCTCTTGTGCCCTTGATGGCACTAGCCCAGCACCATGGATTGGCAACCAGACTGCTCGACTGGACACGCAGATCCTATGTTGCCGCCTACTTCCCAGCGACAGAGGCCGCAAAATGGCATTGCGAATCTCAAGCCGGGGTCGCGACAAAGGCGACGCATCTTGTCGTTTGGGCGTTCAAATTCAAGCGCTCATTGGATGGACTTGGGCGCATCTGGGAGTCCTTGCTTGAAGGTGATATGCCCAAAGGCGAAATTATCGAGCACTCAGTGCCAGCCGCAGGCAATCGAAACCTCCATGCACAGGAGGGACTATTTTTAACTGAAAGCAAGCTACTCTTGAGTGGAAGAAAAACCGTCACGATTGTGCCATTCGAAGATCAGATAAAAAGGCATGTGGCGGGATACAGCACAATGAAGGAAAGGCACTCGATCAGATTTCGACTCCCGATCGCGGAAGCGCCAAAGCTCCTCATGGGCCTGCATCGAATTGGCGTCGACGCCGCCTCGGTATTTCCCGCTGGAGATGGCATCACGAAGGCGCTCCACGAGCGTGCTTGGTGGCCAAAGTAACGCCGGAAGGGCATAACTTCCATTTCGAGCACGCTCCGAAGGGAGCCTGCCGCCTGCCTAGAGCGCCGATCATGTTGATAACTCAATGATTTTGATCGCTTGCGGGAGGGGATCGAGCCCGGGACGACCGTCGAAACGACGCCCTGACACAGGCTCGTCGCTGTGAACGGAATGGCGCCGTTGGGTGGCGCAGCTCGACATACGCGTCTCCTCGCGTATCATCCATCGATGAGCGATAAGCCGGTCTCGGACCGATACCATGCTTGCATCGCGCCCCTCGCGGCTTCCTCGGTGGCGAAAGCTGGTCAGTGCGTGCTGTCGTATGGCCACAATGGCGCCGATCTCGCCCGCGTACGACAGACTCTGACACTGCCCGCGGCACTCGAGCGCTTCTACGAGCAGGCTGATTCCATGCAGATCCGATGGCGCTTGCAACAAGGCGCCGCAATCGAGTACCTCGACCGCGAGATCGACATCGTTGGGGGAGAGGCGAACGTCCTCCCTGTTTCCACATGCGTCGACGGCATCGACGGCCGACGTGGAGCGGAACTACTCGACCCGTACGGATCCTTTCCGGAGGCGCGTGAGTTGCTCGACCGCCTCGCGCCCTTCGATTACTGCGAGGGCGAGTTCGCGGTCTGCTTCGAAATGGAATCGGGCCGGGTCCTCGACCGGCTGCATTTCGTGCCACTCGACGGAGTCGGAGAGATCCGGCCGCTGCCCGTGGGCGTCGAGGACTATTTGCAGCGCGGCTTTGCCATGCGTTTCATACACCACTGGGTCGAGGCAGCATTCTTCGACAGTCCTGACTGGACGGCGTTCTCGAAGCACTATCTCGCGCAGGTCTTCGGTTCGGAGTAGGAGACCGATTACTCGCTCTTCGCCGGAAGTCGGGACGTGAAATCTCGTGAGATTTCCGTGTGCTGCTGCCGAAGGTTCGACGCGCTGACCCATCGACACCGGAGCATCCGGCTGCTCTCTTTCGGACGTGCAAACGAACCGGGAGAGAACGAGATGGGTCAGCGCGCAAGAGTCCTTACACAGATCGCAGGCGTTCGCGGCTTCAAGGTCATCGGCCACCGCTGGGAGGGCGCCGACGGGCAGCTCGTCGTGCCGGTCATGGGCTTCGATGCCCGTAAGCGTCCGGCCAACGACGTGATGAGGGGCGTTGAGTGACGCGCCGCCGCCGTGGACCCTGGCGTGCATGTCGAAGCCGGTGGAGAAGCAGGAGTGGTTCCGTGTCGCTGAGTCTTTCGAGGCCAGCGGGCTGACGCAGGTGGAGTTCGCGCGGCAGCGGGGCGTGCGGCTGAGCACTGTGCAGTCGTGGGTGTACCGTCGGCGCCGGCACCTGGCGGCGAAGGCCGAGCCGGTCCGCCTGCTGCCAGTCCAGGTGACGGCCCCCGTGGAGCCGAGCACCACCCTCGTCGAA
>NZ_JABXEO010000064.1:0-53378 GCF_013372585.1 Myxococcus sp. AM010 | reverse complement strand
AGTTGTGTATAAGAGACAGCCTACGGGGGTGGGCGCTCCTCCCGTGTTTTTTCCACGCCGCCCCGCCCGCGCCTCAGTGCGCGTCCGCCCAGCTGCGCCCCGCGCCCACGTCCACCTTGAGCGGCACCTTCAGCTCGGCCACCGAGGACATGGCCTTCACCGCCAGCGCCTTCACCTGCTCCACCTCCGCGTCGGGCGCCTCGAAGAGGAGCTCGTCATGGACCTGCAGCAGCATCCGCGTGCGCAGCTTCTGGGCCGTCAGCGCCGCGTCCACCGCCAGCATGGCCTTCTTGATGAGGTCCGCGGCGGTGCCCTGGATGGGCATGTTGATGGCGGCGCGCTCGGCGGCCTGCGCCACGCCGCGATTCTTCGAGTTCAGGTCCGCCATGTAGCGGCGGCGGCCGTAGAGCGTCTCCACGTAGCCCGTCTTGCGCGCGCGCTCCACCGTCTCTTCCAGGTAGCGCTTGATGCCCGCGTAGCGCGTGAAATAGCGCTCGATGATGTCGCGGGCCACGTCCTGGGCGATGCCGAGCCGCGCGGCCAGGCCGTGCGGTGACAGGCCGTAGGCGATGCCGAAGTTCACCATCTTCGCGACGCGCCGCTGCTCGCGGTCCACCTGCTCCCTGGCCACGCCGAACACCTCGGCCGCGGTGCGGGTGTGGATGTCCTCGTCATGGAGGAAGGCCTCGATGAGCACCGCGTCTTGCGCGATGTGCGCCAGCAGCCGCAGCTCCACCTGGCTGTAGTCCGCGCTCACCAGCTGGTGTCCCTCCGCGGCCACGAAGGCGCGGCGAATCTCCCGGCCCAGCTCGGTGCGCACGGGGATGTTCTGGAGGTTCGGGTCGGTGGAGGACAGGCGCCCGGTGGCGGTGGCCGCCTGGTGGTAGGTGGTGTGGATGCGCCCGTCCGCCGCCACCAGCGTGGGCAGCGTGTCCAGGTAGGTGCTCTTCAGCTTGGACAGGCCGCGGTACTCGATGATGGCGCCCGGCAGCGGGTGCTCCTCGGACAGCTTCTCCAGCACCTCCTGGTCCGCGGAGGGGCCCGTCTTGCCCTTCTTGATGATGGGCAGCTTCAGCTCGTTGAAGAGCACGTCGACCAGCTGCGGGTTGGAGCCGATGTTGAACTCGCGGCCCGCGTGTCGGTAGACCTCCTTCACCTGCGCCTCGACGGCGGCGTCCACCTTCACGGAGGTGCGCGACAGCTCGGCGGTGTCCAGCAGCACGCCCCGGCGCTCCATCTGCGCGAGCAGCGGCAACAGCGGCAGCTCCATGTCCCGGGCCAGCTCCGCCAGCTTCGCCGCCTCCAGCTCCTTCCACAGCTCGGGGGCCAGCCGGCGCGCGGCCTCGGCGCGGATGGCGAAGCCGGTGGCCACCTCCTCCACCGTGTGGTCCGCCAGCGCGCGGTCCTTCTTCCCGCGCTTGCCCTCCGCGGCGGGCGGCAGGGGCGGAAGCTCCGTGTTCAGCCGCTCGCGCGACAGGTCCACCAGCGCGTGCTCGCGACGGGACGGGTTGAGCAGGTAGCTGAGCAGCTCCACGTCGTCGTGCGCGCCGTGCAGGGTGATGCCGTCGTTGGCCAGCGTCAGGCTGAGCGCCTTGAGGTCGTGCCCGCCCTTCTTCACCGCCGCGTCCTCCAGCACCTCGCGGAAGGCCGCGGTGAAGGCCTCCGGGCGCACCTGGGTGACGCCGAGCTGCGCGTGCCGCAGCGGCACATACGCCGTCTGTCCGTCCGGCAGCGCCACGCCCAGGCCCACCAGCTTCGCGGCGAAGGGCGAGCCCTCATAGGCGGGAATCAGGGTGACGGCGCCCGCTTCACGCACGGCGCCGGCAAGCCAGGTGAGCGCCGCGTCCTCGCCCACCAGCCGCGGCGTCACCGTCAGCGGCGCGGGCTTCTCCTTCACGTCCTCGGGCGCCCCGGAGACACCGTCCTGCTGGGGCAGCTCCTTGAGGAGGGCGAAGAACTCCAGCTCGGTGAACAGCTCGCGCGAGCGCTGCGCGTCCACCGGCCGGCGGGACAGGTCCGCCATGCGCACGTCCAGCGCCAGGTCCGTCTTGAAGGTGACGAGCACCTTGGCGCGCAGGAGGCTCTCGCGGTGCGAGGCGATATTCTCGCGAATCTTCGGCTTCTTCACCTCATCCAGGCGCGAGAGCAGCGTCTCCACGTCACCGAACTGCTGGATGAGCTCGGTGGCCGTCTTCGGGCCGATGCCCGGCACCTTGGGGACGTTGTCCACCGCGTCGCCGATGAGGGCCAGGTAGTCCCGCATCTGCCCCGGGTCGATGCCCAGCCGCGCCTTCACGTCCGCGGGCAGCGTGTGCACGTCCTTCATCGGGTCGTACAGGCGCACGTCGTCGTCGACAATCTGCACGAAGTCCTTGTCGCCGGTGACGACCTGGACGCAGAAGCCCTCCTCCTTCGCCTTCACGGCCAGGGTGCCGATGACGTCGTCGGCCTCCCAGCCGGCCACCTCCAGCACGGGCACGTTGATGGCTTCCACCACGCGGCGGATGAGGGCGAACTGGGGAACGAGGTCCTCCGGGGGCCCCTCGCGGTTCGCCTTGTAGGAGGGATCAATCTTCTGGCGCTCGGTGCGGCTCTCCTTGTCGAAGGCGAGCGCCACGTGCGTGGGCTTCAGCTCGCGCAGGGCCTTGAGCACCATGCGCGTGAAGCCCAGCACCGCGTTGGTCTGCACGCCCTTGCTCGTCGTGAGCGGGGGGATGGCGTGGTAGGCGCGGAAGATGAAGCCGGACGCGTCGATGAGGACCAGGGTGGGCGCGGGGCGCGAAGGGCTGGTGTCGGCCATGCCCCCGTGCCTAGCGCGCCCGCCCGGCCCTGTCCACGGCGCGTGCTACTTGCAGCCCAGCTCCGCCTGCTTCGCGATGACCATCTCCTCCACGCCGTCGCCCTTGACGGCGTAGTCCAGCGCCACCGCCATGTCGCCGCAGCCCTCCGCGGCACGGAAGGCCTCCAGGGCCCGCGAGGAGCAGAAGGCCGCGGCCTTGTTCAGGTTCGGATTGCCCGCGTAGAAGCTGAAGCCCAGCTTCCACACGCGGCAGGCGCGGCGGCGGTCCTCGCGGTCGGCCCATTGCTTGCCGCGCAGGTACGACTTCTCCGCGATGTCCTGGAGGATGTTGCGCCGGTAGAAGGACGGCTTGGACTCGGCCAGCTCCATCATCACCGCCTTGTCCATGGCCAGCGCCTCGCGGAAGGGCTCCGCGGCCTTCTCCGGATCCTCGGCGGCCAGGTAGCTCTGGCCCGCCTTGAAGAGCTGATCCACGGTGGACATGACCTTCATCAGCTCGTCCGCCTCGGCGTGGTACTGCGCGGACTCATAGTTGGCGCGCAGCTTCTGCATGGTGGCCAGCGCCTCGCTGCCACGGCCCCCCCAGTAGTCCAGGAGCGCGGCCTGCATCAGCTTGTTGGGGAAGCGCTTCTTCGCCGCCTCCATGACGAAGGTGCGCGGGTCCACGACCCGCTCGTCTCCGGCCAGCACCTCCGCCACCGGGCACTCCCAGGGCGCCGCGTTGGCATCCATCTTCTGGCGCGCGATGAGGAACTTCACGAACAGGGGATCCTTGGGCCGCCACTCGTCGCGGCGCAGCCGGCCCAGCAGCTTCAGCGTGAAGCCCAGCGGCGGCTGCAGATCCTCGCGCGTCTTCGACTGGCACCACACCGACATGTACACCTCACACCGAGACACGGCGGCGCTCCACTGCGAGTTGCCCAGGTACCGCTTGCAGTCATCCAGCGCGCGCTTCGTCACCGACTCGGCGGCCTCGCGGGCCTTGGAGCGGGCGCGGCGGAAGTACTCGCTCTCCTTCTGAATCTTCCGGAACGACTCCAGGGCCTCTTCCGGCTTGAGGCGCTGCAAGAGCCGCTCGCCCTGCGAGTAGTGCTCGAAGGCTTCCTGCTCCAGCTTGATGCGCCGGATGAGCGTGTTCGCTTCCGCGTGGATGGGGTCCAGGTCCAGCGCCTGGGTGCAGATCTCGTTGGCCTTCTCCCAGTTCGGGGCGCCCAGCTCGCTGGACGCGTAGGAGCGGCACTCGCTCAGCAGCTCCTGGATCTTCTGCGTCGGATCCATCTGCGCGCCCGCGCCCGGCCCCTGAACATCCACAGGCGTGGGGTTCAGGATGGACGACACCATGCCCACCATCAGCAGCACGCCCACCAACCCCGCCGCCACCATGATGAGCTTCTTGCGTCTGGCGGCGGGATCCTCGTCCGCGCCCCCTCGCGCCGCGCCCGCCGCGCCCCGGCGCACGGGCACCGCGGACGGTTCGGGCTCAAAGGACATCTCCACCACGCCGAACTGGAGCTGATCCCCCGGCTCCAGCGGCACCGGCGTCTGGTCCAACGGCTCGCCGTTGAGCAGCGTCCCGTTGGCGCTGCCCAGGTCCCGCACCGTCACGCCCGCGCTGGTCGCTTCCAGCTCCGCGTGGCGGCGGCTCACCGAGTCGTCATCCAGCATGATGCCGGCGGGCGGCTGCCGCCCCACGAGCACCTTGCCCTTGAGCGGATACGTCTGGCCGGCCCACGGACCGACCATGCCGCGAAGCACCGGGCCCCCCGCCGGCGGCGGCCGTGCGCCGCCACCCGGGGCGGGACGAGCCGGCCGCGCGGGCCGCTTCGCCAGCGCGGCGCCGGGCGCGCCCTTCGCCGCGCCCGGGCCCTTCTTGATGCTGGGCATGGCCCGGGTGGCGCGTGCACCGCCGCCCTCGCCGCCCACCGGCATGGCCTCATCGCCTCCCGCCGCGGGCTTCGCCGCGCGGCGGGCACCCGAGCCCCGCGCGGCGGCCGCCTTGAGCCGCAGCACGTAGTCCCCGAGGAGGACCTCCGACTGCGGCGTCAGGGCCGTGGGCGCCATGATGCGTTGGCCGTCCACGAACGTGCCGTTGGCGCTGCCCACGTCCTCGATGAAGACGGCGCCGCCTTCGTCGAAGACGCGCGCATGCGTCCGCGACACGCCCCCTTCGGTGATGAGGATGTCACTGCCCTGCTGGCGGCCAATCTTCAGCTCGCCCGCGATGGCGAATTCGTTCTCAGTGCCGTCAGGGTGACGGACGACCAGGGTGGCCATGGGCGCGTCAGTCCTCGCGGAAGATGCTCATGTTGACGGGGATGCCCTTACGCTGCAGCTCGTCGTAGAACTTCGGCACGAAGCCCGAAGCGACGTAGCGGCCACGGACCTTGTGGTCCTCCGTGAAGCCATCCTGCTTGAAATAGAAGATGTCCTGGAGGGTCACGATGTCGACCTCCATGCCGGACACTTCGGTGATGTAGCAGATCTTCCGCGTCCCGTCGGAGAAGCGCGTCTGCTGCACGATCATGTGCACCGCGCTGGCGATCTGCTCACGGATGGCCTTCACCGGCAGGTCCATGCCGGACATGAGCACCATCGTCTCCAAGCGGGCGATGGCGTCACGCGGCGTGTTCGCATGGAGCGTGGTGAGCGAACCGTCGTGGCCGGTGTTCATGGCCTGGAGCATGTCCAGCGTCTCACCGGAGCGGCACTCGCCCACGACGATGCGGTCGGGCCGCATGCGCAGGCAGTTCTTCACCAGCTCGCGGATGGTGATGGCGCCCTTGCCTTCCAGGTTGGGCGGCCGGCTCTCCAGCTGCACCCAGTGGTCCTGCGGCAGCTGCAGCTCGGCGGCGTCCTCCACGGTGACGATGCGCTCCTCCTCCGGGATGAAGGAGCTGATGATGTTCAGCGTCGTCGTCTTCCCGGAGCCGGTGCCGCCGGAGATGACGATGTTGCGCCGGGCCTTCACGCACATCTCCAGGAACTCGGCCATCTGCGCCGTGACAGTCTTGTACTTGATGAGGTCCGAGATCTTCAGCGAGTCCTTCTTGAACTTGCGGATGGTGATGCAGGGCCCCTTCAGCGCCAGCGGCGGGATGATGGCGTTGACGCGGCTGCCGTCCTTGAGGCGCGCGTCCACCAGCGGGCTGGACTCGTCGATGCGGCGGCCGATGGGCGCCACGATGCGCTCGATGACGCCGAGCACCGCCTGGTTGGAGGAGAACGTCTTCTCCGACAGGGTCAGCTTGCCCTTGCGCTCGATGTAGATCTGGTTCGCGTGGTTCACCATGATCTCACTGATGTCATCCGACGCGAGGAACGCCTCGAGGGGCCCGAGCCCCAGCGCCTCGTTGATGACGTCGGTGAGCAGCTCCTCGCGGTCCACGTCCTCCGGGAGCTCTCCGTCCGCTTCCATCTGGTCGATGATGTCGCGGATGGCCTTCTCGGTGCGGCGCCACAGCTCGTCGTCGCCGAGCCGGTCCATGTCCATGCGGCGCAGGTCGAGGTACTCGATGAGCCGGTCGTGGATCTCCTTCTGGAGCCGGGTGTAGCGCTCCTGGCGCGGGTCCACCTTGCGCTTGTTCTTCGCCAGGGCGGACGCCAGCGACGCCGGCATTCCCTTGGGCGCGGGCGCGGGAGGCGGTTCTTCTTCCTCCTCATAGGGCTCTTCTTCGTCGTAAGCCCCTTCCTCGTCCTCGTAGGGCTCCTCGCCCTGCTCGTCGTAGTACTCCTCTTCGGGCTGCCCTGCCCGGGTCATCACCGGGCCCTCGTCCGCGAGCGCCTCGACGTTGAGGATGTAGTCGCCGATGTAGACCTGGTCGGTCGGCTTGAGAACCTGGGGCGCGGCAATCTTCTTGCCGTTCACGAACGTGCCATTCGTGGACTTCATGTCCACGATGATGAACTTGCCGTCCTTGGCAACGATTCGCGAGTGGTACTTGGAGACGTTGCCCTTCGCGAGGATGATGTCATTGCCCGGCAGACGGCCGATGGTGACTTCATTCTTGTGATACTCGCGCTGCTCGGTCCCGCCGCCCTTTTCCGCGAGGGTGATGAGAAACATGGGGACGGATGCTAGCAAGCCCCCCTCGTCCTCAAAGCGTGAGAACCGGGTTGCATGCTTGCCCGCAAGGCGACGGGCCGGCAACCGCCCCTGGAAGGGAAGAAGCCGACCCGTGCCGTGGGCCCCAAAGGCCCGTCTCAGGCGGCGCCCGGGGCGCCCACCTCAGTCGAAGATGTTGAAGTTCACCTCGGACCGGGCCTGCTTGTAGCGGCTCTTCACGTCCTCGATGATGGTCCGGACCTTGTCGGAGTCCGGGTTGACGATGCGCGGGGTGACGAAGATGACCAGCTCGCGCTTGGTGGAGTCGAAACCGCGGCTCTTGAAGAGCTCACCGATAATCGGGATGTGACCCAGGCCGGGGAGCTTCGACACGGACTTCTGCTCGTCGTGGCTGAACACGCCGGACAGGACGATGGTCTCCCCGTGGCGCACGGTGACGTTCGTCTTCACCTTGCGGGTCCGGAAGCCGGGGATGGAGGCCGAACCACCGAAGGACACCGCCACGGAGGTGTCGATTTCGGAGGCCTCCGCTTCAATCTCCGTCTGGATGTTGCCGTTGCGGTCCGCGGTGGGGCGCAGGTTCAGGATGACGCCGTACTTCTTGAACTCCACCGTGAACTGGTTGTTCGTGATGAGCGGGATGGGGACCTCGCCGCCGGCGAGGAACTCCGCCTTCTCACCGCTGGCGCACACCAGCTTGGGCTGCGCGAGCAGGCGGCCGTAACCGTCGTTGCCCTGGAAGCCGAAGGAGAAGTCCGCGCCCGCGTTGAGCGCGAGCGTCGAAACGCCCGAGCCGAAGGTGCCCGGGAAGAGCTCCTGGGAGATGTTGGCGATGGCCGTCGCCGTACCGGTGATGTCGGTCGGGTAGCGGATGCCGTACCGGTCGCGGCTGTTGCGGCGGATCTCGACGAACTGGACCTCGGAGAGGATCATCCGCTTGATGCCGACGACGAGGAGGTTCTCCACCTTCTCACCGATGGCCTTGGTGATGAGCTCCGCCTTCTGGAGGTCCTGCTGGCTCTCCACCGAGCCCTCCAGGAAGATGGTGGCGCCCACCACGTTGGCCTGGACGTTCTTCAGGCCCGCCTTCTGGAAGGCCGCGTTGAGGTTCTGGGCCACCAGCTTCTTGGCGTTGGGGGCGATCTTCACGAACGACTTCACGTTCGGGTAGAGGCCCACCACCTGCTCGATGCGGTCGGCGTCCTGCGTGGTGTAGGCCTGACCGTCCAGGTAGATGCGATCACCCACCATGCGGACGGAGACGCCTTCAATCTCCCCCAGCAGGCGCCGGATCTCGGAGATGACCTCGTTGGGGTCCTGCTTGCGCACCGCCACCAGGTAGCTCACGCGCTGGCCCGAGGACTTCCAGACGAGCAGCGTCGTCTTGCCTTCAGCCTGACCGGTGATGAGCAGCTGGCCGGAGCCGAGCGTCTTCACCTCGGCGACGCTCGGATCACCGAGCGCCACGCGGCTGAGGCCCGGAATGGTGATCACCTTCTGGGAACCCACGCCGAGGCTGACGGTGGTGCCATCCTGCGCCAGGGCGCTGCCGCCCGCCACCAGTGCGATGAGGGCGCCTAGCGCCGCGGCATGCGTGATGCGTGTGAACATCGTCCGTGTCCCCTCTTCTCTTCCAGAAGTCCGAGCTAACCCAACGTTCCGTGCTGCCACCACAGCGCCCAAACGGTGCCGAGCGCGATGGCTACTCCATAGGGGATGTGGCGCTGGGGCGCCGGCTGCGCGTCCGCGCTGGCCAAACGCACCCGCACCGCCCACCGGCGCACCACTGCCGCCAGCGTGTCCCAAACCGCGCCTTGCCAGAGCAGTGTCACCACCGCCTGAAGCGCTCCCACCAGTGAGATGAAGGCCGCGGCCGCGAGCACCGCCGGGAAGCCCAGCACGGCTCCGACCCCTCCCATCAACTTCACGTCGCCCCACCCCATCCGCCCACGAAGCGCCGCCGGCAGCAGCATCAACGCGAGCCCTCCCCCCGATACCACACCACTGATGAGCCCATGCTCCAGGTCCCCCACCCCTTCGGTGGCCAGGCGCACGCCCAGGCCCACCGCCATCAGCGGGTAGGTGACCGCGTCGAGGATCTCGCGGCGAAGCACATCCGTCACCACGGAGATCACGAGGGCCACTCCAAGAACCGTCCACAACACGATTTGAACAGGCGTCATCAGCGCCTGTCCTCTTCGCGGCAGGCGTCCGGTATCAAACCAGGGACGCCTGGAGCCCGTCAATTGGCGAACAACCAGAAGCCCCGCGGGACGGGGCCTGGGTCACCGATTATCGGACCAGGAGACGGATTTTCTCGCTGCAGATGAAATACTCGTCCCCGTCTTCAATCTTGCGGCGCTTGATGCGCTGCTTGTTGAACCAGGTGCCGTTGGACGAGCCCAGGTCTTCGATGATCCAGTCGTCACCCTCGTGGGAGATGACGGCGTGCTCACGGGAGACCTTGCCGGAGTTGATGACGAAGTCGCAGTGCTTGCCGCGGCCGATGACGAAGCGCTCCTTGACGATCTGCTCCTGATCACCGGACTCGGTCACCAGGTACAGCGCGCCGACCTCCTCCTCCTCGGCGAGGTCGTCAGCGGGCTCTTCGTCGGCCTCCTCGGGGAGCGGCTCCTCGTCCAGGAGGCCTGGATCCTCGGCCTCGGGAAGCGGCTCCTCGTCCTCCTCCACCAGGTCGTCGGCGGGCGGAGGCGGCTCGCTGTTCTTGCCCTTGATGAGGCGCTCCAGCTCCGCGGCGGTCTCCAGGACGCGCTCGGCCACCTCGCGGCGCACCGGGTCATTGTCGAGGCCGTTGGCGGAGGCCCGCTCTTCCGGCGTGGCGCGCACGGGAGGCCGCGCGGGCGGGGGCGTGGACTCTGGACGGGGCGCGGGCGCCAGCACCGGCGGCGCGGACGGACGCGGAGGCGCGGAGGCAGCGGCCTGAACGGGCTTCATCGGCGCAGCGGCGGCCGCGGGTGCCACGGCGGCCTCGGAGCGAGATTTCACCTCGAGGAAGCCGTTCAGGCGCGCGAACATGAAGAGCGCCTGGTTGATCAGGGCATCGCGATCCGAGCCCATCTGCTGGGCCATGTCTTCGAACGTCTCCCACAGGTGGTCGGCGATGCCAACCTTGCGGGCAGGACGGGAGTTCTGATCGATCATCGGTCTTGACTCGCGTGAACCAGGAAGCCCCGGACGATAGCAGAGGCCTCCCCGTCCGCCCAGTTACTCGAAGGGGACCAGCGCCAATGACTGCGCCCGGTTGTCGGTTAGGGCCTGAAAGCCAACCTGGAGGATGCCGTCCGCTGACGGGTAGGCGATGTAGGCCATGTTCGTGTTGCGGCTCTGGGCGGCGACCACCGGCCCAGGCAGCGTGTAGAATGCCAGGCCCGTCCCCGCCGTGACATCCGGAGTGAAGATGTAGCTGCGGATGCCGGAAATCACCGTCACGGCGTAGCGGTCTCCCCGACGAACCTCGCGGCCCACGGCCGCCACCCGGATGCGCACCGGCGGCGGCGGCTGGGGGAACCTGGACAGGTTCGGCACCGGCGGAGTCAGAGGGTTGGAGTCGTCGTCGAAGTAGAAGCCTTCGGCGTGGAAGAAGTACTCCGTGGGGATGCTGTAGCTCGAGGCCCCCGTCACATCGCGGGACAGGAAGGTGCCCGCCTCGTCGAAGAGGACGAAGGGCTGGTCTCCACCCGCACGCACGGTGAACCGCGTCAGGCTGGCGCAGTCCGTCGGAATCTCCTGTGCGTCCGCGATGGCGAAGCGCACCCGGGACGTCCCCGCCACGGGCTCCACCGACGTGATGGGCAGGTCGACGGCGCACAGGACATCCGTGCCCTCCAGGACGATGAGGTCCCCGGCCCGCGCCGAGGCGGCAACGGTGGCCTCGGCCTCGAAGGTCCGCGGGGCGTCGAGGTCCCGCGGCAGGCTGCTCAGCCCTGGCAATCCACCCTGGTAGATGATCCGGTAGAAGCCGTTCGGAACGGAGCCCTCATAGAGCACCGTCGACTGGAGCGTCGGGTCCTGAGTCACCGTCACCAGGTCCGCCGTCTCGATGACGACGGGCAGCTCGTTGCTGTCCAGCAGCGTCACCGTGGCGCGCGCGGCCGCCCCCGACAGGTCGAACTGGCGCAAATCGCCGGCCGAGAAGAGCGTGATGTAGCCGTTGGATGACGGCATCACCCCCAGCAGCGGCACCCGGACGTCGTTGAGCACCGAGCCGTCGTCCAGGACGATGCGAAGCGGCGCGTCCGGAACCAGGGCCAGGCCGGTCGGCAAGCCGCCCGCGGGGAAGATGGGGAGCATCGGCGCCCCGCTGAGGTCCCGCGCCGTCTGCCCGGGGGGGGACGACTCGGTGTCCACCGCGAGCACGCCAGAGCACTCGCGCGCGGCGGAGCACGCGGACTCGTCCCGGACGCCGAAGATGTAGCGGCCCGCGTTGATGGGCTCGACGTCGGGGATGGCGATGCGGGGGTGGCTGACCAGGAGCCGCACCGGCACGCTGCCGAAGCCCTCGGACAGATCCACCGTGGGCGCGGAGGGCTGGAGGCAGTCGGCGACCGGGCCCGAATCGGTGACGAGCAGCGTGCGGCCCGACCGGCCCGACGCCTGCCGCGTGGCCACCGCGAACTGGCCCTCGCCGGCCAGCATCGTCATGGCCAGGATGGACTCACCGGGCTGGAGACAGAACACCGTCACTGGTTCGGGAATCGCCGCGGGCTCCGCGGCCTGCAGTGCATCGGGCCCCGGGAGCTCCTGCCGCATCACCCGGGCACCGCCGGTGTCCGCGCCGAAGAGGCCGTCGGGGTCCTGGATGGCGTAGTACAGCGTGCTGGGGCCGCCGCTGCCCTCGGCGGGCGAGCGCGCCGCGAAGGCCGTGACGATGCTCGCCGCCTGGAGCCGGACGACCTGCCGGAGCTGGTCGCGCGCCGACGCCACCACCGAGACCTCCGACGAGCCCGAGCTGCGCGCGTAGATGTACGGCCCCGGGACGTCGTTGCCTTCCGCGTTGTAGGCCACGTCGCGCGTGAGCCCGTCCGGCCGGTCCAGCACGGGGATGGACAGCGCCTCCAGCGGGTTGGGCGCCGGGACGAAGGTGCGGGGGTTCGAGTCCAGGTCGAGCACGCGCAGCTCGTCCCGGTCCGACGACGTGACGAAGACGAGGTTGTTGGCCAGCGTCACGTCGAAGGTGCCGGACAGGCCAGCGAAGCCCGTCGTCACGTTGGTCGATGAGCAACTGCCGGACAGGCCGGCGCTCGCGAGGAGCAGAGCAAGGGTACCGCGCTTCACGGGGAGGTCTCCTGGCACAGGCTGGTGCCCTGGCGCGGGTCTCTTCCCTGCCGGGCGCCGAGCCGCGCCACCAACCGGGCGTTCTGCGGCCGGTCGAGGTCGGGAATGTCGATGATGGCCACGCGGCCGTCACCAAACGTGCTGGTGAAGATGCGAGCGCTGTTGTCGCGCACATCCGCGGCCAGGCCGAAGGGCTGGCTGGGCTGGTTCGGGTCGTTGTCGCCCACCTGCACCTGGGCGACGAGCTGCCCCACTTCTTCGTCGAAGATGGCCACGGCCTCGTCGCCGCTGCCCGTCACCGCCACCAGGTTGCCGCGGCCAGGGCCGCGCGGAATGACCTCCAATTCGCTGGCACCCGCGGGCACCGGCAGCGCCGACACGATGCGCACGCTGGGGGCCGTCCCCGCGTCGGGCGCCGTGCCCGCCGCGTTCAGCACGTCCAGGATGAGCAGCGTGTCCGGACCGCGCGCCAGCAGGTAGACGCGCTCGTCCACGATGGTGAGCTCGGGTGACGCCGGGTCGGGCACGCGCGTGGCAGCCGGGACGACCGCCACGCCGCGCGCCTCGCGCACCGAGTACGACAGCTCCAGGTCGGTCTCCAGCACGCGGCCCGCGACGGTCCGGTCCACCAGCCGCAGGATGAAGCGCGCCGGCAGCGCCCCCAGCTGCGTGGAGGAAGAGTTGCGCCCCGAGGCGTACACATACCGGCTGCCAATCGCCGTCGCGTGGGCGACGCCGGAGAGCCGGTCATTGGTCCCCAGCGTCACGAACTCGCTGGTGCTCAGCGCGTCGCGCGTGGGGTTCGCCGCGGGGAGGTGCAGCACGTAGCCCGCCAGGTCCGCTTCGGCGAAGGTCGTCGGCGGCCCGGCCAGCTCCGTGTGCGTCACCCAGACGCGAGCGTCCTCGCCGTTGCCGGCCACGCTGACACCCAGCGGCCCCGGCGCCGAAGGCAACCCGTTGGAGGCCCCTGGGACATCCAGCAGCGACAGCGCGTTGACGCGGCAGTCGCGCTCGCCGCCCTGCACGCAGCTCAGGCTGAGGCCGTCATCGCCCACGTCGATGGCGTGAAGCAGACTGCCCTCCGCCCGCGCTGGGACGAACAGCCGCGGCGGACGGCCCGGGGGGCTCCACATGGCCATCTCCCCGGCGAAGCTTTGAATCTGCACGTAGGACTGGGCGCCAATCCCCAGCGACGTGACGTCGTTGGGCAGCGACTCCTCGGGGCCGAAGTCCGTCCCGAAGGGCCGCACCCCCACCGCGTCCAAATCCAGCGCGATGACCGAGCCGGAGTCGTAGCACTTGTCGAAGTTGGCGCTCGCCACGTAGAGGTATCCGTTGGTGGACGGACCCGCTTCGGGGCGCCAGAAGGCAAGACCGCTCGGGTACACGAGCCGGGTGGACGGGGGGGGCTTGCTCTCGGTGCCAACGTTGCAGGACACGAGGAGCAGCGCGGAGGTAAGAAGGTAGGCGCGCATCAGAGGGGGGCGGAGTGTAGGAAGGGGCCTCCCCCCGGGCAACCGGAAACGCGGCGCGCCATTCCCATGCGCCGTGCGCCCGACGCCGCCGTGCCCCCCGGGGTGCTTCTTCCCCCGGAGGGCAGGCAGGCCACGCCTCAGGCCGCGGCGGCCGTTTCGGCCTGGATCTTCGAGAAGTCGGCCACCTGGTTGAACAGGGCGCCAATCTCCACGAGCAGGCGGATGCGGTTTTCCCTCAGGGCCTTGTCCTCGGCCATGACCATCACCTTGTCGAAGAAGGTGTCCACGGCGGGCTTCAGGCCCGTGATTTCCCGGAGAGCACCGGAGAAGTCATCCGCGCGCACCAACCCCGACACCGTGCTCCGGGCCTGGGTGAAGGCGGTGTGGAGGTTCCGCTCCGGCTCGTCCACCAGCTTCTGGGGGTTGGTCTCCCCCCCCTGTACGTCGCGGCCCTGCTTCTCCACGATGTTGACCACGCGCTTGAAGGCCGCGGCCAGGGGTTGGAAGTCCGCCCGGCCCACGAGGTGGCTCAGGGCCTCCAGGCGCTTCTGCGCGGCCACCAGGTCGTCGAAGCCGGCGGACAGCACCGCCTCCACGACGTCCGTGCGGTGCTGCTCGCCCCACAGCGCCTTGAGGCGGCCGCGGAAGAACTCCAGCACCTGCTCACGCGGCGCGGGCTCGCCGGCCTTGCGCTTCGCGTTGGCGATCTTCGGGGCCAGCAACCGGAGTGACTCGTCCACCGCGGCCGACAGGCTGAAGCGGTAACCCCGCCCCAGCACCAGCCGGATGATGGCGATGCACGCGCGGCGCAGGGCGAACGGGTCCGCCGCGCCCGTGGGCGCCTTGCCGATGGCGAAGATGCCGCACAGCGAGTCCAGCCGGTCCGCGATGCCGATGAGCGCGCCCGCGTCCTGCGTGGGCAGCGCGTCGTCGGCGCCGCGCGGCAGGTAGTGCTCCGCGATGGCCAGGGCCACGGCGTCTGGCTCACCGCCCGCGCGGGCGTACTCGCGGCCCATGATGCCCTGGAGCTCGGGGAACTCGCCCACCATGCCGGTGACGAGGTCCGCCTTGGCCAGGGTGGCGGCGCGCTCGATGGTGGCCGCCTCCCCTGCCCGCCCCGTCTGCTGGCCCAGCCACACCGCCAGCGTACGGAAGCGCTCCACCTTCTCCAGGTAGCTCCCCAGCTGCCCCTGCCACACCACGCGGCCCAGCTTCTCCACGCGGTCGAAGAGCGGCGTCTTCCGGTCCTCGTCGAAGAAGAACCGGCCGTCCGCCAGTCGCGCGCGCAGCACGCGCTGATAGCCGCGCAGGCTGAGCTGCTCGTCGCGCACCGGCGTGTTGGACACGGCGATGAACTTCGGCTGCAGCTTGCCCGCGCTGTCCACCAGCGAGAAGTAGCGCTGGTGGCTCTTCATCTCCTGCACCAGCACCTCCGGGGGCAGGTCCAGGTGGCGCTCCTCGAAGGTGCCCACCACCGGGCTGGGAAGCTCGACCAGGTTCGTCACCTGGTCCACCAGCGACTCGTCCTCCAACAGCTGGGCGCCGGCCTTGCTCGCGGCGGCCTTCACCTTCTCCACCAGCTGCGCGCGGCGCTTCGCGATGTCCGCCACCACGTGCGCCTTCTCCAGCGCCGCCTCGTAGTCCGCCGGAGCCGTCAGCTCGATGGCGCCGGGCGACAGGAAGCGGTGGCCCCGCGTGGTCCGGCCGCTCGTCACGTCACCGAACACCACGGGCAGCACGTCGCCGCCCAGCAGCGTCACCAGCCACTGCACCGGGCGCGCGAAGGACGTGTCCACGTCCCCCCAGCGCATGGACTTGCGGAAGTTGATGCCGCGCACCGCCGCGTGCAGCGTGTCCTTCAGGATGTCCGCCGCCGGGCGACCCTTCTCCTCCACGCGCGCGGACAGGTACTCGCCCTTGGCGGTGGTGGCGCGGCCCAGCTGGTCCACCGTGAGCTTGAGGCCCTCGGCGAACTTCTCCGCCGCCTTGGTGGGCTTGCCCTGCGCGTCGAAGGCCGCCTTGGCGCTGGGGCCCAGGACCTCCTTGATGATGTCCTCGCCCGCGTCCGCCACGTCCCTCACCCACACCGCGAGCCGCCGCGGCGTGCCGAAGGTCCGCACCTCGCCGTGCTTCAGGCGGGCGTCGGCCATGCGCTCGGTGATGACGCGCTTCAGGTCGTCCAGCGCGGGGCCGATGAATGACGCCGGAATCTCCTCCGCGCCCACTTCCAGGAGCAGGTCACGCGCCACGGGTCACCTCCGCCTTCTGCTTCTTCTCCACGGGCTTGTTGAGGACGACCGTCTTCCAGTAGTCGCTGGCCGGCTTGCCCTCCAGCACCGGGGGCTGCTCACCCACCGTCCACGGCGACTTGAGCAGCGGGTAGCCCAGCCGCTCACGCATCTGGAGGTAGCCCTCCGCGCACAGCCTGGCGTTGTCGCGCACGCGCTTGATGAAGTTGGCGCGCTCCGTGACGGAGATGGCGCCGCGCGCGTCCAGCAGGTTGAACGCGTGCGAGCACTTCAGCGCGAAGTCGTACGCGGGCAGCGGCAACTGGCGCTCGATGAGGCGCTTGCACTCCTTCTCGTACGCGTCGAAGAGCGCGAAGAGCATCTGCGCGTCCGACTCCTGGAGCGCGTACCTGCTCATCTCCACCTCGTTGGGGTGGAACACCTCGCGGTACTTCACGCCCTTGACCCATTCGATGTCGAAGACGTTCTCCACGTTCTGCAGGTACATGCAGATGCGCTCCAACCCGTAGGTGAGCTCCGCGGACACGGGCTTGCAGTCGAAGCCGCCGCACTGCTGGAAGTAGGTGAACTGCGTCACCTCCATTCCGTCACACCACACCTCCCAGCCCAGGCCCCAGGCCCCCAGCGTGGGCGACTCCCAGTCGTCCTCGACGAACCGGATGTCGTGCGCCAACGGGTCGATGCCAATCTTCCGCAGCGACTCCAGGTACAGCTCCTGGACGTTCTTCGGCGCCGGCTTGAGGATGACCTGGAACTGGTGGTGCTGGAACAGGCGGTTGGGATTCTCTCCGAACCGGCCGTCCGCGGGGCGCCGCGAGGGCTGCACGTACGCCACGTTCCAGGGCTCCGGGCCCAGGGCACGCAGGAAGGTGTACGGGGCCATCGTGCCCGCGCCGACCTCGACATCATAGGGCTGCGTGTTGATGCACCCCTGGTCGGCCCAGTGCTTCTGGAGCGTGAAGATAAGGTCCTGAAAATACATAGCGCGCGGACCCTAGTGACGGGGGTCCAGAGCGTCAAGGACGGCGCTCACTCCTTGTACGGTGGGAGGTCCGCCAGCCGGATTTGAAGCTTCGTCTCCTCGCCCGGCTTGATGGGGGCCGACAGGAGCCGGCTCTCCGCAGCCACCTCCGTCGGGTCCACCACGCGCAGGCGGTAGACGCCCACGGGCAGTGGGAATCGCTTCAGGGGCGTGGTCCCCAGCTGGGTGGCGCCGTCGAACACGGCCGCGCGCGGCACCGTGTAGAGCGTCATCCACCCCAGTCCCGCCTTCGCGGCCCCCTGCGCCGTGCGGGTGTCCAGCACCTCCGCCATTCCCTCCGGGTCCTGCGTCACCGTGGTGACGGGCTCAGCCGCCGGAAGGGCCTCCGCCACGCGAGGCGCTGGCTCGCGTGGAGGTGGGCTGCCCTGCGCGACCTTGGCACTGGCCGGTTCGGGCTCGGCCTTGGGAGCGGCCGCCCACCGCGCCGGCGAAGAGGCGCCTTCCTTTGCCTTCCGCACGGCAGGGGCCTTCGTCGGAGCCTTGGCTCCGGGTGCGTCCTCCACCGCCGCTTCGTCCAAGGCGGCCTGCTCGGCCTGGGAGGGCGCGGAAGGTGCGGGTTCCGGCTCGGCCCGACGGAAGCCCGGCGGCGGGCCCGCCTGCCGCGGTGGCCAGGGCTGGTTCGCGGGGTCTTCCGGCGGCGGCGAATTCAGCTCCGCGCTCACCCACGCCTTGGCGGCTTCGAAGCCCGGCTGGAGCTGCGCACGCACGGCGGGCAACGTCGCCGCCCAGCCGAGGCCTCCCAGCAGGAGGAGCAGGAACAGCCGACGGGCCCAGCGCGACGGCGGACGGGCGGCGGGCGTCTCCACCGGCGTGTCCGAGGCCCGGGACGCACCAGGGCGCGCCGGCCGTCCGGAGGCCCGAGCACCGTCCGCGCCGGGCCGCTGGGGCCTGGAACGGAACCGCTGCGTCTGGAGCTCACTCGGCTCGTCAAAGGACTCGGCCGGGGCCTCCTGCCGGGCAGTGGAACGCGGCCGAGGCGTACGCGAGGCCGGCGCGCTGTCTTGACCTCCGCGCGGCGTGCGCGAAGCCGAAGGGGCCGCCTCACTGGCGCGCCGCTGAGGGGTGGGCTTGGGCGCGCTCCCGTTGCCGGCGCTTGAGGGTCCACGCGAGGCCACGCCGCCCTCCGCCGGACGGCGCAGGGGCTTGGGCGCGCTCGAGGGCCGGGCCGAGGGCGAACCGGGCCGTCCGCGCGGGGCGGGCATCTGCGACGTGGGGGCGGCGTCCGAGCTGTCCTCCTGCTGGAGGGCACCCGCCGCCTCGCTGACGCGGGCGTCCTCCGCGCGGCTGGCCAGCTCCAACAGCGTGCGCGTCTTCTGACGCTTGTCGGCGAAGAGGTCGCCCATGACGGCGGTCATGCCGTCCTCGTCGAAGAGCTCCGAGCCGAGCGCCGCTTCAATGGCGCGCGCCATCTCCCGGCAGTTGGTGAAGCGCTGGGACACGTCCCGTGAGAGCGCTCGCGTCACCACGGCTTCCAAGGCCTCGGGGAGGTCCGGGTTGAGGCCGCGCAGCGGAGGCACGTCGGCCTCGGCGATCTGCATCATCACCGCCGCTTCGTGTGGCCCGCTGAACAACCGCTGGCCGCTCAGCAGCTCGTGCAGCATGACGCCCACGGAGAACAAGTCACTGCGGCCATCCAGGGTGGCCGCGCCCCGCACCTGCTCCGGGGACATGTAGCCGCTGGTCCCCTTCACCGTCCCCACCTGCGTGCGGCCCAAGCGTCCGCGCGCCTTGGCGATGCCGAAGTCAATCACCTTCACGACGCCGTCGTAGGTGAGCATCACGTTCTTCGGAGACACGTCGCGGTGCACCACCACCGCGGGCCGGCCCGACGGGTCCGTGAAGTGGTGCGCGTAGTGCAGGCCCAGGCAGGTATCGCGAATCACCCGCCCGACGAAGCCGAGCGGCAGCGGGTAGCCCTGGCGCGCGGAGGCCTTCACCACCTGCTCCAGGTTCTGCCCGGGCAGGAACTCCATGGCGAGGTACAGCTCCCCGCCTTCCTCGCCCAGGTCGAACACCTGGCCGATGTTCGCGTGTGAGAAGGCCGCGGTGATGCGCGCCTCGTCCAGGAACATCTGGACGAATTGCTCGTCCTTCTTGATGTCCGGGAGAATCTGCTTCACCGCGACGAACTTGCGAAATCCCCCGGGCCCGGAGGTGTAGGCCAGGAACAGCTCCGCCATACCTCCTATCGAGAGGCGCGTGAGGATTTCGTATTTTCCGATGCGCCGCCCCCGATCGGGATCGTCACCGGCGCCACCCTGCATGGACATTCGCGCGGCATGTTATCGCCCGCCTGGGTCCACGTCGACCTTCGTGACGACCCCTTTCTTGACGCGCCGTAAGGGTGCTCGGGCACACCGCGTCGGGGCTGGGTAGCGGCGGGCCGCCAGCTCGCGCACCGACCGGAGTGTCTGCTGGCCGATGGCCACGTCACGCGATTCCCCGTGACGAAAGGGGGCGTGTTCTCATACCAGCCAGTCAGGAGCAGGAGGCCCATGGAAGACACCAACGGCTGCCCCGGAAGCGCCAGGCGCATCGCATACTCCGGGCAAGGCGAATCCAAGCAAGACACTGCGGACCAGCTCCGGCTGTTGATTGAGAGCGTCACCGACCACGCCATCCTGACGCTCGACCTGGACGGGTACGTCGCGAGCTGGAACCCGGGCGCCGAGCGCATCAAGGGCTACCGGGCGGACGAAATCCTGGGGCAGCACTTCAGCCGCTTCTATCCACCCGAAGCCGTGGCGCGGGACCGGCCGCGGTACGGGCTCGACGTGGCGACGCGTGAAGGCCGCTTCGAGGAGGACGGCTGGCGCGTCCGCAAGGACGGCCGCCGCTTCTGGGCCAACGTCGTCATCACCGCGCTGTACGACGAGACGGGACAGCTGCGTGGCTTCGGCAAGGTGACGCGCGACTTCACCGCCCGCTATCAGGCCCAGGAGCAACGGGAGATGGAACGCCTGCGGGAGGCGCTTCGCATCCGTGACGACTTCCTGTCCGTGGCGTCCCACGAGCTGCGCACCCCGCTCACCCCGCTGCAACTGAAGCTGACGGCCATGCGCCGCGCCATCGACAACGCCTCGGGTGGCCTGCTGCCAAGCGCGCGCGTGGAACGCGACCTCGACGTCGCCGTCCGTCAGGTGCGCAAGCTGGTGGATTTGGTGGACGACCTGCTCGATGTGTCACGCATCAGCGTGGGCAAGCTGACCCTGGAGCACGTGCCCGCGGACCTCACCGCGCTGCTCCGGGAGGTCATCGCGCGCTACCTGCCACAAGCCACCCAGGTCGGAAGCACCGTGGCGCTGGACGCGCCGGAGCCCGTGCGCGGCGAATGGGACACGCGCCGGGTGGAGCAGGTGATGACCAACCTCCTCTCCAATGCCATCAAGTACGGAGAGGGCAAGCCGGTTCACGTCAGCCTGCGCGCGGAAGGTGGCATGGCGCTGCTGAACATCCGCGACGAAGGCATCGGCATCGCGCCGGAGGCACTGCCCCACGTCTTCGACCGGTTCATGCGGGCCGTGTCCGGCCACAACTACAGCGGGCTGGGGCTCGGCCTCTTCATCGCCCACCAGGTCGTCACGGCGCACGGGGGTGACATCCGGGTGTCCAGCGTGGTGGGCCAGGGGAGCACGTTCAGCGTCCGGCTCCCGCTCGGCCCCACGTAGAAGCGCGCCCTGGGCCGTCGCCGTCAGGTGCTCAGCGCACGCACCCGGCCCGCGAGGTTCTGGGTGAAGAGGCGGTAGATGCGCAGCGCCGCCGCCTCGTGCGTGTCCACGAAGCGGTCGAAGTCGGCGCGGCTGATGCGCAGCGCCCGCACGGAGGTCCGCGCACGGACGTGCGCGGACACGGGCCCGTCCTGCACCAGGGAGATTTCCCCCAGGTAGGCCCCTGGCCCCAACGCGTTGAGGTGCCGAGCGTCCTCTTCGGGTCCACTGAAGACGTCCACGGAGCCGTCCATCAGGACGAAGAGCCCCACGCCGGGCGCGCCCTTCTCCAGCAACACCGCGCCGGGCGCGATGACGACCTGACGCGCCAGCCGGTAGAGGTCCTTCATGTCCTCCAGGGACAGCTCGCCGAAGATGGGGATGGCCTTGAGGAACCGGTACCCGTTCGCCGCGGGCGCCGACGCGCCTCCGGAGCGGCGGATGAGCATGGCCTCCGCCTCCGCCTCCATCCCCATGCGGCGCAGCAGCCGGGCCTTCTCCGTCACCAGCGCCGGGTCTCCGCGCGCGTCCTCCGAGCTGCTCACCGCGTCCGCGAGCACCGCCAGCGCCCGGTGCGTGAAGCCCTCCGCGTCCAGCAACTGGCAGATGCGCAGCACCGCCTCCACGAAGCGCGAGTCCTCCACGCGCACGCCCCCGAGCGCCTCCACCTCCGCGTGCGCCTGCCCCAGCTCCCGGTAGAGCGTGGCCGCTTCGAAGGGGCGATCCAGACGCACCAGGCACTGCGCCATGGCTTCGCGCGAGCCCAGCTCTTGATAGACGGCCAACGCGCGCTCCAGCGCCCCGCCTCGCTCGAAGGCGGCGGCGGCGCGCTCGGCCTCCCCCGCGCGGAGGTAGCTCTCCGCGGCGGCCATGTACTGGCCACTCTGGAAATAGAGGTCCCCGGCGGTGGCGTCCTCGCCCTGGCCATCCATCAGCCGGGCCGCGCCCAGGAAGTCCCGCGCGCGCCGCAGCACCTCGACGAAGCCCCGGCGCTCCTTCGCCGGACCCTGTTCGGCTTCGTGGCGGATGCGCTCGCGCTGCGCATCGCCCAGCTCCTCGTAGAGCTGCGCCGCCCGGTCCGTGTCCTCCAACTCGACCAGGGAGCGCACCGCGCGGAGGGCCCCCTCCACGGGCGTGCGCAGCCGCCCGCTCCCCTCGCCCTGGCCACCTGCTGACTCTGACATGTTGGGTCTCCCGTTCCGGTGAGACCGGCCAGCATGGGCGCTGCCAACGCGTGGCGCCCCCTCCCGGCCTGCCCCCCTCTTCTCCCAGAGACTCGCATTGAATGCCGGGCCTGCCAACGCCCGCCGCGAAAACGCTGGCGTCAGTCCGCGCCCCGCGCCCGCTCCGCCGCCACGCGTCCTCCAACAGCTCGGGGACCAGCGCCGGACGCGCCGCGGCAACACGCACGCGCGGGTACTCGGGGCACCCCGCGTCATGTTCGGTGAACGTGAAATGACAGACATGAAGTCCCCCGGGGCGGATGTGGCGCCGCGCGGCACCCGCGGTGTCATGTCTGTGATTTCACCGGCGCGACCGCTCGCGTCGACTTGTGGGGTCCGTGACACTCCGAGTCCGCTGTGACACAGCGCTCTCAGGCGAAGAGGTCCAGACAGCCTCGACTAGCGGAAACCCCGGAGACGCCGCGCCTTCCGCGCGGGCCCTGCCTTGCTCCCAGAGCGGGCGGCCAATACCCACCCCACAATAAAAATGAGCCCGGGAGAGAAGCGTTCGGATGTCGGCCCCCGTGATATCTTGACTTCCATGTCTGCACTGGATCGGGCTCGGGCCGCACCCTCCTCGCCGGACGTGAAGGGCGAATCGCAATGGAGGATGGAAGTCGAAGGTGGGGGTGAGACGCCGCTGCACGTCACGCTGCCCTACGAGCACGCACGCCGGGGCTATGACGCCTCCACGGTGCGCCGGTTCCGGCTCACGGTGGCGGAAGGTCCGAACATGGGGACGACGTGGGAGTCCACGGGCGACACGTGCTCGGTGGGCTCACACCCGCTGAACGACTTCGCCGTGGAGGACTCCACGGTGTCACGGTTCCACTGCGAGGTGCGCATCGGGCCTCGGGGCCCCCAGGTGAAGGACCTGGACAGCCTCAACGGCGTCATCGTCGACGGGGTGCAGGTGGTGGAGGGCGTGCTGCGCAGCGGCAGCCTGCTGCGCCTGGGACGCGTGGTGCTGCGCTTCGACTTCAGCGCGGAGAACAACCGCCTGCCGCTGTCGGAGAGCACGCGCTTCGGCACGCTGGTGGGTGCCTCCGTGGCCATGCGCGGCTGCTTCGCGATGATGGAGCGCGCGGCGGGCCGCGACGTGACGGTGCTGCTCGAAGGTGAGACGGGCACCGGCAAGAGCCAGGCCGCGCTGGCCATCCACCAGGCCAGTCCCCGGCGAGACGCCCCCTTCCTCATCGTGGACTGCGGCGCCATCCCCGAGCACCTGCTGGAGAGCGAGCTGTTCGGCCACGAGAAGGGCGCGTTCACCGGCGCCGTCCAGCGCCGCGCGGGCGTCTTCGAGGAAGCCGACGGAGGCACCGTCTTCCTGGACGAGATTGGCGAGCTGCCCCCGGAGCTGCAGCCCAAGCTGCTGCGCGTGCTGGAGAACCGCGAGATTCGCCGCGTGGGCAGCAACACCTATCAACCGGTGAACGTGCGCCTCCTCGCCGCCACGCACCGGGACCTCCGCGCGGAGGTCAACGCGGGCCGGTTCCGCTCCGACCTCTTCTTCCGGCTCGCGGTGCTGCGCTTGCTGCTTCCACCGCTGCGTCAGCGCCCGGAGGACCTGCCCATGCTCGTGGAGGGCATCCTCGACCTGCTCGGCGCGGACCGCGAGCGCACGGGCGCGCTGCGCACGCAGGACTTCCTGGCCAGGCTGCGGCACGCGGCGTGGCCCGGCAACGTGCGCGAGCTGCGCAACTACCTGGAGCGCTGCCTCGTCTTCGAGGAGGCCGTGGAGCTCTCCGAGGAAGAGGCCCGCCGCTCCGGCCCGCCCGAGGTGGACCCCTCGCAGCCGTACGCCGACCAGCGGCGGCACGTCGTCGACGACTTCGAGCGCCGCTACCTGCGCGCGCTGCTGGAGAAGCACCAGGGCAAGGTGGCCCAGGCCGCCGTCACCGCCGGCATGGACCGCGTCCACCTCTACCGCCTGCTGCGACGCCACGGCATCAAGCCGTGAGCCTCAACGCGGGCGGCTGACGCGCCAGCACCCCAGCCCCGCGGCGGACACGGGCGTCGCCAGGAAGCCCGCCTCCAGGCCCTCGAGCGCACGCGAGGTCGCCACCAGGTCCGTCCCCGGTGGCTCCGCGACCCAGCCCGGCAGGTGCAGCAGACCGCCGCCACCAGCCTCGCCAGGCAGCTCCGCGACGTGAACGGTGATGGCCAGGTCCACCGGGCGCGGCGCCTCGCTCGCCGCCACGAACTCCACCAGGGCCAGCGCGGCGTGAAGGACGCGTGCTCGCGCGGCCTGCTCCGCCCCTGCGTCCGGAGGCAGCGGCGCGAAGGCCAGCAGGCAGCCGCTCCCCTCCAGCCGCACGTCCAGCCCCGCGGCGCGCGCGGCTCCCCCCACGCGCTCCAGCAACACATCCAGCCGCTCCAAGGCGGAAGGCTCCACCGCGCCGTGAAGCCGGGCTTCCGCGTACAGCGCCACGGCGAGCATGGGGGCGTCCTTCGTGGGGCTGCCCTTCACCGCGCGCCGGAGCGCGTCGAGCCAGGCATCGACGTCCGGGTAGCGGTCCTCGCGCCGCTTTCCCAGGCTGCGCAGCACCACGGCATCCAGCGCGGCCGGCACCGGGGCGCGCTCACTGGGCCGAGGAGGCGGCGCATTCAGGTGCAGGTCCTCCACCTCGTGCCGGGTTGCCCCCTGGAACGGCGGCTGTCCGGTGACGAGCTGGAAGAGCAGCACGCCCATCGCGTACAGGTCCGTGCGGGCGTCGGGCGGCTCGCCGCGAATCTGCTCGGGCGCCATGGACAGCGGCGTGCCCAGGGAGACGCCCGTCAGCGTGAGCGTGGACGCGCCCGGCGCATCCGGCGTCAGCCCCTTCGCCACGCCGAAGTCCACCAGCTTCACGCGCGGCGCGCCACCGCCCGTGCTCAAGCGCACCACGTTCTGGGCCTTCAAGTCGCGGTGCACGACGCCGGCCTGGTGGGCGGCACGCAGCGCGCCGCCCACCTGCTCCAGCACCTCCAGCGCCTCTCCCGGCGACAGCGGCCCGCGTGAGGCCAGCTCCGCTGCGAGGTCCCTCCCCTCCAGCCACTCCATCGCGATGAAGGGCCGCCCGTCCGCGAGCGTCCCATAGCCGAGCACATCGACGATGTGCGGATGGCTCAACCGCTGGAGTGTCTCCGCCTCCCGGCGGAAGCGGCGCAGCGCGACGTCCGAGGGCTGCGGGAGCAGGACCTTCAGCGCCGCGGGCCCGCCCGTGCGGACATGACGGGCGCGGTAGAGCGTGGAGACAGGTCCCCGGTAATGGACCTGCTCCACCAGCCAGTCCGACACCAGGGCGCCGACGCCCAGCTCCTCGCCATAAAGGGCCTCTTCGTCACCCGGCGCCATGCGGCAGGTGGCCTACTTCTTCCGAGGGAAGGGAAAGGGCAGCTCCCCCACCGGAGGCAGCTGCTCGGTGGGCACCGCCGCGCGCACGCAGGACTGGGCGCGCTGCTCCTTCGGCACCGTGTCACACGGGGCATGGAGGTAGGTGGTCACCGACTCCGTCCACAGCGCGTTGGTATGGTCGCGGCACAGCTCGTAGTCACCGTCCCCCGGCGTGAGGGGCCCATCCTGGACCAGGCACTTGCCGGCCACCGGCGGCTTGAGGGACATGAAGCAGGCCCCCGTCACGCGCGCGGCGCAGTTGGAGCCCGACGTGGGCAGCGCGCAGACGCGGTTCGCCGCGTACGCCGCCCCGCTGGACCAGGCCGGGTCGTAGCAGGAGAACATCTTCCGGTAGATGGAGCCGCGCACGATGACGTCGGCGCCCACCACCACGTACTGCCGCTTGTCTCCCTCGCCCAGCGCCACGACCTCCACCTCCGCCCCCAGCTCGCCCGGCACGAAGATGTTTCCGTAGAACGCGCCCTCGCGCACGGCATAGACCTGCTGCTCGGAGAGACCATAGGTGGACGCGGAGTCCGGATGAGACTCGACGTTCGCCACCAGCCCCACGGTCGTGCTCGAAGCCGGCGCGGTCATCACGCTGTAGTAGCCCCCGGCCGGGCAGGTGAAGACGACCACCGGATTGGCGGGCGCGGCCCCGCATGTCCCGGTCGCCTCGCCCAGGTTGCGCCCGTCGAAATGGTCGCACCCCGCGATGCCCTGGCACACCCGCAGGGCGGCGGGCCCATTCACACTGGAGCCCAGCGTGGGAGACGGCCCCGCGCAGGACAGCGGGCCGCCAGCGCCCACCACGACGGTCGAGGAGGGCGTGCAGCTACCGATGCCATCCGGCGTCCAACCGCAGTCACGCTGCGCGCCTGACTCGCCCAGGACGCAGTCCTCGAAGCTGGCCAGCGGACTGCCCGTGATGGGAGCGTGCCGGGCCGGGAGCGTCTTCGCATCCAGCGTGTAGATGTTGGGCCCCGACGCGTAGAACTGGTGCTCGCCGCGCATGGACAGCTCCACGCGCCGGCCCTCCGCGTTGTTGCGCGCCAGCACGCACGCGGAGACGCGCTCCAGGCACTCCTCCGACGGCGCGGCGGTGGCCCAATCAGGGCAGAGCCCCGCCTGTCCAACCCACTTCCGGATGCCGGGGCTGGGCAGCCGCGGGTCGTAATAGGCGACCTCCTGTTCAGGCGTCAGCGCGCAGCCCACCAGGTACTCCATGAACCGCTGCGCATTGGGGTCATGCAGCCGTCGGCGCGTGTTCGCGTCGCCCAGCGTGGGGTGGAACAGCTGGAGCAGGGCCGAGGTTCCCAGCAGCTCGTTGGACTCGGCGTTGGTGGAGATGGCGTTGAGCACCAGCGCCTGCGTCGTGAGCGCGTTGGCGATGCGAATCTCCGACACCTGCGCCCCTACCGTGGGCGTCTCCTCTTCGTGAGGCCCGGTTCCGCAACCCCACAGGGCGAAAAACAGGAGCGAGGTAACCGCCAACAGGCGAGGCGAACCAAGGGCCATGAGACGTCCTCCAGGAACGACGGAAGGAAGGAGAGCTTCCTCCCAGCAAGCATGTGCCGAGCCAGCCTGGGAGGTTGTGTGCGGTGACATGAGAGCAGATCTGCGGGCAGCATTCGCGTAGCGCTTCACGTCACACCGCCGCCAGACAGTGACATTTCTCGTTACACGTTGAAAAGGGCGGCCCGCAGGGACTCCAGGCGGGCTCGCCACAGGGGCGCGCCCTCCTCCACCGCGCGCTCGGCTCGAAGCACCCAGGTGCGCGCCTCGTCGGCGCGTCCCGCCTGAAGCGCGCCCTGGGCGGCCTGGAGGAGTATCTCCGCCTTCTCATCCGCCGAAGCCAGGGTGTCCGCGTCGTCCGCCAGGGCCAGCCACGCCTCCCGCGCCGAGCCACCGCCCCGTGCGTCCTGGACCTGCAGCTCCACCAGCCTGCGCATGACGGCGGTAGGGGGCAGCGATTCGGGCGGGCAGTGGGCGTCAATCCACCGGAGCTGCCGCGTCGCCTCCTCCAGGTCGCCCAGCGCGGCGGCCAGGCGCCCGAGCAGCAACGCATCCACCGGGACGGGATGCTCACGGAAGAAGCGCACCCCCAGCTCGTGAGCACGCCGGGCCAGCGGCAGCGCCTCCTCCAGGCGGCCTTGCATGTAGAGCACCTCGGCGAGGTTGAAGGTGGACCAGCGCTCCACCTGCGCATGGCCCAGCTCCCGGCCCAGCGCCATCGCGCGGCGCAGGTCCTCTTCCAGGCGAGCCACGTCCCCCAGGCGCAACCACAGCAGCACGCGGTTGATGAACGTGGCGGCCCGGTGCAGTGCGTCCCCGGCCTGCTCACAGCGCAGCAGCGCCAGGTCGAAGTGGGACGCGGCGTCGTCGGTCCGGTCCAGGAACGTGAGCGCCGAGCCCAGCAGCGCCAGCGACACCACGAGCGTCTCGTGGTCATGTGCCCGCTCCGCGCCTTCCACCACGCCAGTGAGGACGCGCACGGCGGCGCCCCACTCGCCCAGCCGCACGTGGAGCCGGCCACGGGCCAGCGAGCAGCGCAAGGACAGGCGAGGCTCATCCAGCCGCTCGATGCGCTCCAAGGCCTCACGCGTACAAGCCGAGGAGCCCTCCACGTCCTCCATCCAGTCGCGCGCGGTGGCTTCCTCCAGGAGCAGCTCCACCTGCTGGGCCTCGTCACCACGAGCCACGGCCAGCGCCCGCGCCGCGCCCAGGTCCGCCAGCCCCTCCCGGAAGCGCTGGAGCCGGTGGCGGACGCGCCCACGCCCCGACAGCGCCAGGGCCCTGCGCTCCACTTCTCCCTCCGGCAACAACGCGAGCGCGCGCGTGTAGTGCTGCTCCGCCTCGACGGACAGGTGCGCGCGGCGCGCGGACTCCGCGAGCGCGAGGAACGCCGTGGTGGCCTCCGCGTGAGCGCCACAGGCCGCGGCATGGTGGGCCCAGCGACGGCGCTCGGCCATCCCGTCCCGGGGCGTGGCACGCAGCGCCGCGGCGTGGAGGACGCGACGCGAGGACGCCGGCAGCAAGGCCTCCAGCGCCTCGCGCAGCAAGGGGTGACGGAAGGCGAAGTGGCCCGGCGCCGTGGGCCGTAGCAGCCCCGAGCGCGCCAGCCGCTGGAGCCCGGCCCCCGCGTCGAGCGACGTCACGCGCGCCAGGTCCTCGCTCGGCGCCAGGTGTCGCAGGGCGGCATCCACCCGGGACACCTCCACCTCCGTTCCCAGCACCGCGCACAGCCGCGCAAGAACTCGGTGTGCCGCGGGGAGTCCGGCCAGCGCCCGCGCGGCGAGTCGCTCGAAGAGCGGCGTCACGGAGACGTCCAGCAACGCGTCCGGCGCGATGTACCACCCGCCCCCAGGGGACGCCCGCAGGGCCCCCGCGGCCCGCAGCGCGCCCGCGAGCTCCACCAACGACAAGGGGACGCCCTGCGCCAGCTGTTCCAGCCGCGCCAGCACCGGCTCGGGGACGTGCTCCGCGGGTCGCAGCAGCTGCAGCAACAGGGAACGGCTCGCCTCGGGCGTCAGCGGCGGCAGTGCGATTCGCGCGACGCGGGCGCTGCGCTCACCCAGGTGCGGCCTCAACCCGAGCAACGCGGGCCGCGCGGCGACACAGACCCAGAGCGGTGCACGCACGCCGGCCAGGGTGGCGACTTCCAGTGCGTCCAGGCTGGTGGGGTCCGCCAGGTGCGCGTCGTCGACGAGCAACACACGGGGGGCTTCGTGAGCCTGGCGCTGGAGCCCCTCGGCGAGCGCGCGCGCGGCGGCGTGTCGCTCATCCACGAGCGGAAGGCCCGGCGCCTGGACGACGCGCGGTGGCTCGGCGGTGGCCCTCAGCGCGTCCAGCAACGACTCCGAGGACGCGGCATCGGGAGCGGGCGCGCGGAGCCGCACCACGAGACACCGCCCCGCGGCCTCCAGCCGGGTGGCCAGCGCCTCTAGGACACGGGACGTGCCGTGCCCCACGTCGCCCGTGAGAACACACAGGCCCGGGACCCCCTCTTCGATGCAGCGTGAGGCTTCGGCCTCCAGCGCCGCCAGGACGGCATCGCGGCCCGACAGGGACGGCGCATCCGAGGAGGACGTGGCCGCGCCACCGTCGTGCAGTCGCAGGCGCGCGCCATCGGACAATGGCTCCGTGGCGCCCGGCCCCAACCGCGCCGCGGCGGAGGCAGTGACGCGCGCCTCTCCCAGGGCGAGGTCTTCCGGCCACCAGTCCCCCACGGCCTCCAGCGCGGGCCCCGCGACGCGCGTGGTCGTGGCGCCTGGATGAACGTGCAGTCGCGCCAGGTGCAGGACGGTGGCGGCCTTCCCCTCCTCCATCAGCTTGCGCGCCACCAGTGCACCTGCGCGAAGGTTGGCCTCGGCGGACAGGGACTCGGAGAACCCGACCAGATAGCCCCGTGTGCGGACGCGCGCGAGCGTGCCGCCCTGAGGCTCGAAGGTCGGCCGAAGCGCATCGACCGGTAGGTCCGCGCGGACGCCCAGCAGCGCGACCCACCGCTCGCCGGCCCCCGGCCCGGACGACGTGGGCACCGCGGCGGGCGCACCCTCCGGCGGAGCCATGGACAGGGACTGGCTGCACGCGGCATCAAACGCGGCGAGCACGGCCGAAGCGCGCGGGAAGCGTTCGGCGGGCGCCTTCGCCAGACACCGCGACAGCACCGTGTCGAGCGCCGTCGGCACGGGCGCGCGGGCCGACACCCGGGCTGGGCGAAGGCTGACGTGCCCGTGGCGAATCTCCTCGGCCCCGCCGAGGAAGGGCGGCGCGCCGGTGAGCAGCTCGTACAGGAGGACGCCCAGCGCGTAGACATCCGCGGCGGCGCCGGCCTCGCGTGCGTCCAGGCACTGCTCAGGTGCCATGTAATCGGGCGTACCCAGCCGCTGCCCCACGAGCGTCAGGCCCGCTGCCTCCGGGCGCGCTTCGTCGTCAGGCGTGTCCAGGAACCGCGCGAGTCCCAGGTCCAGCAGGCTGAGCGCCCCTCCCTCACGCAGGAAGATGTTCTCCGGCTTGAGGTCACGGTGGGCCACGCCCGCGGCATGGACGCGCTCCAGGGCGGCGCAGAGGCCACTGAGCAGCTCGCGCACGCGGGGCACTGACGCCGCCCCCGAACCCGGCAGCGCCGCCATCCACGCGGCGAGCGTCTGGCCATGCAGCCGCTCCATGACGAGGAACGGCCGCCCTCGGACCACCCCCGACTGGTGGAGCGCGGGCGTCGTCGGCGCGCCGACGCGGTGGAGCGCGGCGGCCTCCCGGGCGAAGCGCTCACGGTGAGGCGGCCGTCCCACCTTGAGCGCGACCTCACGGCCATCCTCCTCGCGGTACGCGGTGAAGACGTGTGAGAAGCCACCCGAGCCCAGCAAGGCCGCGGGGCGTAAACCTGGCACGTCCGGGAGCGGAAGGGGCTCCGCGTCAGGGCCAGGCGACGAAGCGCGCTGGCCATGCACAGGACACACCGCGCCGGTGGCGAGACGGCGGTGGCAGACCGGACAGCGCATGGGGTGAGACGAAGGTTACCAGAGCGCCTGGCTCAGGACGATGACAACCCCCACCAGCCCTTCGCCCGCGATGAGGCCGGCGGCCAGCGTCACCACCCGCCCCTCCTGCGCCCCTGGCTGCGCCCTGCGGGCCAAGGCCGCCGCCACGCCGCCCAGGAAGAACCCCAGCGCGGTGGAGGCCGGCAACAGGCAGGCCAGGCCCATGCCCAGGGGCGACGGCACCCAGTGTCGCACCCGCGTGGGAAGCAGCCGCTCCGCCAGTGTGAGGACGGCGGCGGCCAGCGCGGCCCAGCCGAGCGCCGCACGCGTGCCCGGCTCCAACCCCGAGAGGCCCGAAGCCAGCACCTGGGCGATGCTGGCGGTGACCGTGGCGGCGGGTGCGGGGAAGCGCTCGCCTCCCAGCGCCGAGCGGTCCGGCACCAGCAGGAAGAACAGCGGCACCACCGCGGCGGCCCCTACCGCGCAGCCCATGAGCTGCGCCAGGAACACGCGCCGGGGATGGGCGCCCAGCAGGTGTCCTGTCTTCACGTCGCTGAGGAGGTCCGCCGCGGACGACGCCGCGTTGACGGTGATGCCCGCGGTGGCGAGGTTCGCCTCCACATTGCGAGGCAGCAGCACGCCATAGGTCATCTGCGTCACCTGCCCCAGCGGGCCCACGGGCGTGACGTCCGTCTCCCCGGTGACGCGGCAGGCGATGAGACACAGCACGAAGGACAACGCCACCGCGAGCGCGGCGTGTGGCAGGGGAACACCAAAGCCCACCTTGGCCACGGCGAGCGTGGCGGGCGTCAACACCGCGAGGCCCGCCAGCAGCCAGCGTCCCGGCACCTGCAGCGCGTCCACTGGATGGGGCGTCACGGCGGAGCGCTTGAAGAGCCCCTTCAACGCGCGCCCCAGGACGCGGCCCTCCAGCGCGAAGTGCAACAGCGACGCGGTGGTGAGCGCCGCGGTTCCCGGCCAGAGGCTCCAGGCGAGGAAGTCCCCCTCTGGAGGCAGCAGCCCCGAAGTGAACACGCGCGGCGCCACGACGCCGTGGATGAGCAGCGCCCCCAGGAGCCAGGACGCGGTGAGCCGCAGCCCCAGCAGCGCGCCCGCGCCCAGCGGAAGCAGGCTCGTCTCGAAGCCGAAGCCCAGGCGCTCCAGCGACACCCCGCTCAGCGTCCCGGGAAACGGAAACACGTAGGGAAGACGGCCCAGCCCATCCCGCACCAGGGTGACGAGCGCGGCGATACCACCGCCCAGGCCCAGCATCGACAGCCGCGGACGGGACGACACGCCCGTGGTGTGAAGCGCGCGGATGGTCGCCGCCGCGGCCGTGCCCGTGGCGAACGGGAGCTGTTCGTGGTCCACCAGCTTGCGCTTGAGGGGCACCGCGAAGAGCACCCCCAGCGCGGACAGGAGGAAGGTCCACGCGAGCAGCGCCCACCCGGGAGGATGACTGCCCGTCGTGAGCAACCAGGCGCCCTGGACAGACACCAGGGCGCCGCCCGTCGCATAGCCCGCGGACGACGCCACCGCCTGCGCGGAGCACGTCTCCAAAGGTGAGAGCGGCGCACCGGCGACGCCAGGCGCCACGCGCCGCATCGCGCCGTGTGCCGTATGCGCGAGCAACGCGGCGGTGATGGCCACGGGAAAGGCCACGGCCATCTTCAGGCCCGCGTAGAGGTTGGTGGCGCAGGTGATGGCGCCAATGCCACTCCCGAGCAGCACCGCCCGCAGGGTGAGCTGCGGCACCCTGTCTGCCTGGAAGACCTCGCGCAGCCAGAAGGTGTCCAGGGCCTCGGGGGAGTCCCCCGGGATTCGCAGCAGCGTCAGCGGGGCCTGCGTCGGTGCCACTTCCTCGGAGTCATCTTGGGGGACGGGCTGAGACATGGGCCGTTCCATCTTTTCATTCCGAGGCCCTCGGGGACGAGCCCCCTTCCCCATTCTCCACCGCTGGGCGCAGGCGCCGCACGCCCAGCATCAGGAGGTACCGGTCCGCGACGCCGGGCAGGTAGCGCTCCAGGTGGAGTCCATCGGGGCGGAATCCCAGTTCGGCCAGGAAGCGGAACACGCGGTGCGCGGCCACGTCATCGCGGACGGCGCACTCCAGCGTCGCGAACAGGGTCGGCGCCATCTCCTGCCGGCGGCTTCCTGGAGGAAGACGCCGGCGGGGTTTGATGCGGAAGCCCACCTCGCCCAGGAGCTGCCCATCCACCACGTCGAGCGTGCGGACGTAGCCACTCGTCAGCACGGGGACGCCCCGACGCTCGAGCGCCTGCTTCCACCCGGGCACCGCGGCGCGGAACGCCAGGGGCCCGGGCGGAGCTGTGACGGGGAACCACACGAGCACGGACGGCTCGGCCCAGTGCTCCAGGTGGACCCGCGGCCCCGGCGACGCGCCGAGCCCCCGGAGGTACTGGTCCGCCAGTTGGAGCGAAAGCAGCCGCGCGGAAAGGTCCTGCCGCCATGACGTGAGCATCACCTCGCGCGTCCGTGCGTCTCTTCGGCGGAACTCACGGATGGCGGAGAGTGAAATGCCCGCGGCGCGCAGGCTGCTGATGAAGCGCGCTTCTCCGACCTGTCCAGGAGCGTAGGCGCGGTAGCCATTCGCGCGCCTCGCGGAGGGCAGCAGCAGGCCCTTGCGCTCATAGAAGCGCAGCGCGCTCGGTGCCAGGCCACATCGGTCCGCGAACTGGGAAATCGTCAGCATCCGGAGGCTTTCCCCTTGAGGTTGAACCAGCTTCAAGGTGGAGGGTTTGGAAACCATGAACGTTTCCATCGTCTCCCGAGGTGAAATCAAGCTGGTGGGCATCAAGGTCGTCGGCCGGCGCAGCGAGCTGAGCCACCGCGTCCCGCTGGCGTGGCTGGAGCTCCTCTCGCGCGTGGACGGACTGCCCGGCGTGGTGGACCGCGACCTGTTCCATGGCTGCGTGCCGGGCAGCGACCACGAGCAGCCGGGCGCTGACCCCGTCTACCGGTACTGGGTCACCACCGAGGTTCGGGACCTCGACGCAGTCACTGACGGGTTACAGACGCTGATGATTCCCGCGCGCGACTACGCCATGACGCCAGTGCAGGGCACGGCGGACGCCATCAACGCGGCCTACAGTCGGCTGGCGGCCTGGCTTCAGGCGCAAGGCAGGCGCTCGGAGCCCGCCGCCTACGTGCTGGAGCGGTACGACCAACGTCGACAGCCCGTCACACCGCCGTACGAGCGCTTCGACTACGAGCTGCTCACGCCACTGGCCTCCTGAGCGACTTCGCACCAGGGGCTGTCCGCGAGGGGGCGCGACGACATCAGCGGCGCCGTTCTACGCGCCAGGCCTGGCCGGACGCGACGGCATGACCCGGGCCAGCGCCTCCGCACGAGGAAGGCCCTCCACCGCGCCAAGCCTCTCCACCACACGGGCGCCGACCTCGCACGCGAACGAGGCCAGCGCCGCCAGCTCCGCACCTGTTGCGTCGCGCAGCCCCTCGGCGCCGCCGTACCAGCGCACCAGCCCATGCAGCAGGCCCGCGACGAAACCATCACCAGCACCGGTGGTGTCGACGACGCGCGTCAGCGGCGCCGCGACGTGGATGCGCGCCCCCTTCCACAGCAGCAGCGCGCCACGCTCGCCCAGCGTCACCACGGGCAGCGGCACGCCCATCGCGGCCAGTCGCGTCAGCGCTTCGTCGGGCACCTCCGTCCCGGTGACGAAGCCAATCTCCTCCTCGGAGAGCTTCACCACGGTGCACAGCGGCAGCATCCGGGCCAGCAGGCCCTTCAGCAGAGACGTGTCCTCCCATGCATGCAGCCGCAGGTTGGGGTCACAGCTCACGATGAGCCCCGCGTCGCGCGCCAGGCCCAGCATCCGCACCGCGGCCTCCTGCGCCTCCGGCCACTGGAGCGAGTTGGAGCCACAGTGCACCGCCTTCGCCCCCGACAGGAACGCCGCGTCGACATCCGCGTGCCCCAGCAGGAACTCAGCGGAGCGTGTCCGGAAGAAGGTGAAGCTGCGCTCGCCCTTCCCATCCAGGGAGATGAACACCAGTCCGGTGCGCGCCTCCGCCGTCTGACGCAGGTGGCTCACCTCCACGCCCTCCGCCGCCAATCGCTCGCGAAGGAAGTGACCGAACTCATCCGCGCCCACCACGCCCAGCATGGCCGGGCGCAGCCCCAGCCGGGCCAGCCCCACCGCGACGTTCGCCGGCGAGCCACCGGGACACGGATGCCACGCGGGCACGTCGCGCACCCGGTGCCCCGGAGCCGCCGGGAGGAAGTCCACCAACGTCTCGCCAAAGCACACGACATCCGGCGGCGGCATGAGCCCCTCGCTTCCGAACTCCGTCAGTCCAGGCCCACCTGGGCCATGAAGTCCACGCTCTTGAGGCGGCGGCCCAGGTGATGGGCGATAAAGACGTTGAGCAGGCCGCGAGCACGCGCGCGCAGGTCCGGAGGCAGCGGCGTGCGAGCCCCCTCCTGGAGCGCGCGCAGGCCCGACAGCAGCGCCACCGGCACCGCCACGGACTCACGCGCACGGGCGCCACACGGCTCACACACCGCGCCGCCATGGGCCTGGTCGAAGCGGGGCCGCTCGCCCGGCGCGCCGCCACACAGCGCGCACGTGTCGAAGCGAGGCATCAACCCCGCGTGCGCCAGCGCGAACAGCTCGAAGGCCAGGAGCGACGTGGGCCCGGCCTCCTTCGCATCCAGCCGCGTCAGGTACGACTCCAGCAGGGCGAACAGCTCCTGCTGCGGCTCATGGTCTTTCGTCAGCTCGCGGCACAGCTCCACCGCGTACAGGGCCCGGGCAATCAGGGACAGGTCCTCGCGCGCCGCATAGAAGCCCGCGACGATGTCCGTGCCGTCCAGCCGCACCGTGCTGCCGCGCGTCTCGACGATGTGCACGCGCAGCCGCATGAACGGCTCCAGCGCGCCGGCGAAGCGCCGCTTGCTCTTGCGTGCGCCCGCCGCGAAGGCCGTCAGCTTCCCGTGCTCGCGCGTCAGCAAGGTGACGAGCCGGTCGGACTCGCCATAGTCCACCGAGGACAGCACGAGCGCGTCGTCGTCGTATCGCTCCATGGAGATGCTTCAACCCGCGAGCGGGTTGGGGAGCTTTCCGCTCAGCACCAGGAACAGGTACACACCCAGGAGCAGGGCCGCCAGCAGCACGGACAGCCCCACGTAGGCCCGCTTGCGCCGCTCCTGCTCCAACTGCACGGGCGATGGCGCCGGGACGGACTTGTCCACCTCCTCGTAGCGCAGCACGGCCTCTTCCGGAGACATGCCGATGACCTGCGCGTACGCGCGGATGTAGTTCACCACGAAGATGCGCGAGGGCAGCCGCTCCACCTGCCCGGCCTCCAGCGCGGTGATGAGCGTGGGAGGAATCTTGGTCTCCCGCGCGACGTCGTCACGCGAGAGTCCTCGGAGCTCTCGCTGCTGGCTCAGATATTTGCCGAAGTCGACGTGGTCCACGGGTCCCCAGATACCCAACGCGCTAGAGCTTTTCCAGCAGCCTCCGGCAGTCGTCCTTCATCACCTGTTCACCAGCTTTCGCCTTGCTCTCACAGGTGGCAAAGGCCTCCTTCGCCGCATCGACCTGCCCCAGCTTCGCCTGACAGACGCCCTCACGCATGTACGCCTCCGCCACGTCCGGGCAATTCTCGCGGTAGTGCGTGAACTGGCGGCACGCCTCGGAGGTGCGCCCCGTCTCGTCGTAGATGAGCCCCAGGTTCTTGTAGCCCAAACAGAAGCTGGGGTTGGTCGTCACCGCGGCCTTGATGCTCTCCACCGCGCGCTCCGCCTCACCCTTCTTGTAGTACGCCCACCCCAGGTTTCCCTGGGCGATGAAGGGCGTCGGGTAGAGCATGTCGTTGAGGACCAACTCATAAAGCTTGATGGCGTCGTCGTAGCGGCCCTGGTCCAGGTGCACGTTGGCCAGGTTGGTGCGCGCCTCGGAGAAGTCGGGGCGAACCTCCAGCGCCTTGGTGTAGTGCTTGACGGCCTCGTCGGGACGGCGGAACGCCAGGTGCAACAGGATGCCCATGGCGTTGTTCGCGTCGGGGTAGTCCGGGTCGTTCTTCAGAGACAGCTGCAGCTCGCGCAGCGCCTCCTGGAGCTCGCCGGCCTGCTGGGCCTGCAGCGCCAGGTCGTAGTGAATCTCGGCGCTCCGCTTCTCCTTCTCCGTGGGCGTGTGGGAGCAACCGGAGGACACCAGCAGGAGCGCGAGCGAACAGGACGCGGTGGAAAGGCGGAACATGGGGAGCGGCTCTCGACGAGGGTGAGGGGGCGGAGACTCAGAAGGCGGCCAGGAAGCGGCCCAGGGTGGTGGTGACGTTCTTCTTCTCCTCGGCGCGCGCCACCACGGCGGGCACGAGCGTCGGGTCCTTGAAGAACACCGGCAACGTCTTGAGGTGCTCGTCCTGCTGCTCGGGGGCCAGCGCGCGCCAGTTGGCGTCATCCATCATGAACCCGAGCGACTCCACGAAGGCCAGCGCGTCTCCCTCGTCGTCGCGGTACTCCTCCGCCGACGCGTTGCGCCGGCCGGACAGGTACACCGCGCAGTCCGCGGCCTCCGCCAGGTACAGGTAGACGAAGACCGCCGCGGTCCCCTGCCCTCCCCGGAGGCCCACGACGAAGGCCTGCGCCGGCCCCGCCTGCTTGCCCGGAATGGCCACGTGCGGCGTGTTGAGGGAGGTGTGCAGCGCCAGGATTTGTTCCCGCGTGGCGGGCAGCCCGCGGTAGCGCTCGTCGAGGTTGAACACGGTTGTCTCCGTTACCCGAAGCCCCACACCTGTCAGCGCGTGGTGAGGGTGAACTCCTGCGTCGCATCCTGCGTGTCCGCCGCGGTCTTCTGGAAGCGCAGAAGGGGATTGTCGATCATCACGTTCCCGCCGCCCTCGTTCCCCTCGCCAATGATGACCCGAAACACGTGGGCAGGCGAACTGCTGCGCGCGTCCCCGGGGTTCCCCTTCCGGGCGATGAACGTCACCTTGTTCGCCCCCGGCCGCAGGTTGCGGGTGATGTCCACCACCACCTGGTCCTCGTTGCCGCGCAGCTTGCGCAGCCACGTGGAGTTGATGAATACGTCGATGTCGTACCCCGTCATCCCCGGCACCGTCTGCTCCGTCACCAGCCAGTAGCGCTGGGTGAGGCGCCCAGGAGCCGTGGGTGCGCCGGGCGCCTGCTGCGCCGCGGGAGGCGCCTTCGCTGCGGGGGCGGCCGTCCCAGGGGGAGCGGCGGCGGGCGCCGGCGCCGGCGCGGCGGGGGCCGCGGGCGTCACCGTCGACACCCGGGCCGCGTAGCCAGGCGCGTCGATGTGCACGTTGCCGGCCTCGTCGATGCGGACGGTGGCCTTCTCGAACTTCTGGTTGGTGACGCCGTCAATCTTGACGCCATTGAGGAAGACGGAGCCGGCGTGAGCCCCGAACGGGGCCAGGGCCAGGGCGGCGGCCAGCGCGGCGCTGGGGAACAGGGGCTTCTTCATGTGGGTCACTCCTGAGAATCTCCAACAGTCCCGGGCACTTGGAACGCTTAGCGCACCCGGCGGGACGGAACAAGGCGCGCGTGCACCCCGTTGGAGCGGCCCAACTGCCCGGAGATTCACCCAAGCCCACTTCAGGGCATGGGCTCGGGAGGTACCTCGCGCTGCGCCAGGGCCCAGTCACCGCCCAGCCCGTGGCCCTCACGGAAGCGCCGGAAGTCCCGGCGGACCGCCCGTGGATAGCGCCGGAAGCGCTCCAGTTCGCCCTGCTTGATGGCGTTGCGGATGCGCGTGGGGCCGGCGTTGTAGGCCATCAAGGCCAGGTCCAGGTCCCCACCGAAGCGCTCCTGCAGCGAGCGCAGGTAACGGATACCCAGCCGCACGCAGAGCGCGGTGTCCGCCGTCACTTCCTCGCGGGACAGGCGCAGGCCTTCCTTCTCCGCCAGGAAGTGCAGCGTGCTGGGTTTGATCTGCATCAACCCACGCGCGCCCTTCACGGACACGGCGTCTTCCGTGAAGTCGGACTCCACGTCGATGATGGCCAGAATCAGCAGCGGATCATACGCGAGCCGCCCTGCCTCCTCGGCGATGGCCTGGATGAGCTGCCGGCGCAGCGTCAGGCCCAGGTCCGGGGCACGGCGCGCCAGCACCGCGTCAATCAGCGACGCGTCGGGGGAGATGACCTCCGCCGCCACGACGCCCGGGACCACGGGCTGCACCGGCCGCTCCTCCAGCAGCGGCACCAGTCGCGCGGACACGACGAGCGCCGCGCCCGCGAGCAGCGGGAGCCGGGAACAACCCGAGCTGAAGGCGTGGAGACGTTCGAAGAGCCGCGTACCGAAGGACCTCCCGCCCGAAGGGGCGGGGGCTTTCACTTCCGGTGCTCCAGGGCCTGGATGCGCTCGGCGAGCTTGTCCAGCCGGGTCCCAAAGGCCGCCAGCTCCTCGCGGCGGGGCAGCTTCATCTTCGTCAGGGCCTGGCGCACGCGCTCTTCCACGTTGTGCTCCAAATCCCTGCGGTGGCCCACCAGCCGCTCACTGAACTCCCGGGCCTGGCGCTTGACCTCGTCCTGGCTCCAACCCGCCACCGAGGCCACGCGATGCACGGCCCGCGAGGCTTCTTCCTCGGCCGTGTTCACCGCCAGCAGGGCCTGGCTCCAGAGACGCTCGAACGTCTCCGTCACGGGGTTCTTCTCTCGGGGGGCCTCGGGCTTGCTGTCCATGGGGTCTCTCCGGGAGGTGTACGGGCCGGACGTTCAGGCCCGAACCGGTCGGGGAACGGCCGAAATAAGCACACCCCCGACGTGAAGGGAACGACGGCGATGTGCCTCCCCCTTCCCTTTCGCACTCTGCGAAAGGGAGAGGTCACACTGCCTGTCGTGATTTGACGAAACTTCAGGCGCGCGGCGAGGACGCGGGGCTGCCCGCGGGCTTCGCGCCATTCACCCGGCGCACCGGCTTCAGCAGCGAGTCCACCTTGCGGGACAGCTTCGCCAGCTCCTTGTTGAGGTCCTTCAGCTGCGCCTGGCTGGCCACGCCCACGGCTTCGACGACGCGCGTCTGGATGCCGTCAATGCGCTTACGCAGCTCGGTGCCCGCGGCGTCCACGCGCCGGCCCAGCTCGGTGCTGGCCTCGTTGGCGCGCTTGCTCAGCTCCTGCACGCGCGGATCCGTCAGCAGCTCACCCGCCTGGAACTTCGTCCACAGCGTCTGGGCCTCCTTGGCGGCCTCCTGCCCACGGGACTCCAAGCTCTTCACCACCTTGCCCGCTTCGCCTTCCAGCTCCTCGATGCGCTTCTGCGCCTGAGACAGCTGGGCCTTCAGGAAGCTCTCCACGTTCTGCGCCAGTCCGCTCTTCGCGGCGGCCTCGGAGCTCTGAACTTCGTTCTGCGTCGCCTCGGTCTCGGTCTTCATCGTGGCCATACCGTCCTCCCCTATCCCGGCTTTCGCCGGGCGGTAACCAGGTGCGTCACTGCAATGTCCAACAGCTAACGCAGCGCGCCATGAGCGTCAAGCCAACGACGAGCCCCTAACGCGATTAGCCATGAACAAAGGAAAACCGCCGCCCCGGAGGAAGCTCCGGGAGCGGCGGTTGTCTTCAAGCGAACGCTTTGAGGACGGCTGGCGCGCGGGCTAGGCCGCGCCGGTCGTCTGCGTGCCTACCGGGCGGGAAGGCTCGCCCAGGGGGCCGGTGTCGCCGTGGGTGGCGGCCAGGGCGGCCTCCATCTCGTTGACCTCGTCGGTGGGGCTCTCCACCGCGATGTCCAGGTGCTTGTAGTTCGGCAGACCCGTGCCGGCGGGGATGAGCCGGCCCATGATGACGTTCTCCTTGAGGCCGCGCAGGTAGTCCACCTTGCCGTTGATGGCGGCCTCGGTGAGCACCTTGGTGGTCTCCTGGAAGGACGACGCGGAGATGAAGGACTCGGTGGAGAGCGAGGCCTTGGTGATGCCGAGCAGCAGCGGCTCGCCGACGGCGGGACGCTTGCTTTCCGACATGACCTTCTCGTTCTCCTCCTCGAACACCCACTTCTCGACCTGCTCGTCGACCAGGAAGTTGGTGTCGCCCACATCGGTGACGCGCACGCGGCGGAGCATCTGCCGCACGATGGTCTCGATGTGCTTGTCGTTGATCTTCACGCCCTGCAGTCGGTAGACCTCCTGCACTTCGTCCACCAGGTAGCGCGCGAGCTCCTTCTCGCCCAGCACCTTGAGGATGTCGTGCGGGTTGGCCGAGCCGTCCATCATCGCCTCGCCGGCCTTCACGCGGTCGCCGGAGTGGACGCTGATGTTCTTGCCCTTGGAGATCAGGTACTCCTTGGCCAGGTCCGTGCGCTGCTCGCCGTTCACCTCGGGGGTGATGATGAGCTTGCGCTTGCCCTTGGTGTCCTTGCCGAACGACACCACGCCGTCGATTTCGGCGATCGCCGCCGCGTCCTTCGGCTTGCGCGCCTCGAAGAGCTCGGCCACGCGGGGCAGACCGCCCGTGATGTCCTTGGTCTTCGTCGTCTCGCGCGGCACCTTGGCGATGACCTCGCCCGGGTGAATCTCATCGCCGTCGTTGACGGTGATGATGGAGCCCTGCGGCAGGAAGTAGCTCGCCGGGTTGCGGGAGCTGGGCAGGTCCTTCACGTTGCCGTTGGCATCGCGGATGGTGACGCGCGGACGCGCCTCCGGGTCCTTGGACTCGATGACCGTCTTGCGCGAGAGGCCAGTCACCTCGTCCAGCGCCTCGGACATCGTCACGCCTTCGATGATGTCCTCGTAGCGCACGACACCGCCGACCTCGGTCAGCAGCGGAATCGCGAACGGGTCCCACTCCGCCATGAGGACGCCCGGCTCGATGCGCTGGCCTTCCTTCACGAGGATCCGGGCACCGTAGATGACCTGGTAGCGCTCGCGCTCGCGGCCTGAGTCGTCCACGACGACGATTTCGCCGTTGCGGTTCATGGCCACCAGCGTGCCGTCCGTCTTCTGCACGGTGGTGAGGCCCGCGAATTTCACGCTGCCCGCGTAGCGGTTCTCCAGGCTGGACTGCTCCGCGCGCCGCGTCGCCGCGCCACCGATGTGGAAGGTGCGCATCGTGAGCTGGGTACCCGGCTCACCGATGGACTGCGCCGCGATGACGCCGACCGCCTCACCCACGGACACCTTGCGGCCGCGGGCCAGGTCACGGCCGTAGCACTCCACGCAGATGCCGCGCTTGGCCTGGCAGGTGAGCACCGAGCGGATCTTCACCTTGTCCATGCCGCTGTTCTCGATGCGGCGGACGCGCTCCTCGTCGATCTCCTCGTTGGCGCGCACCAGCACCTCGCCCGTGACGGGGTCGAGGATGTCATCCAGGGCCACGCGGCCCAGGATGCGCTCGCCGAGCGGCTCGATGATCTCGCCGCCCTCCACCAGGGCGCCGATGAACAGGCCGTCCATGGTGCCGCAGTCGTACTCGTTGATGATGGCGTCCTGCGCCACGTCCACGAGACGGCGGGTGAGGTAACCGGAGTTGGCCGTCTTGAGCGCCGTGTCCGCCAGACCCTTACGGGCGCCGTGCGTGGAGATGAAGTACTGCAGCACGGAGAGACCTTCACGGAAGTTGGCCGTGATGGGCGTCTCGATGATTTCGCCGGAGGGCTTCGCCATCAGGCCACGCATACCCGCCAGCTGACGGATCTGCTGGGCGCTACCACGCGCGCCCGAGTCGGCCATGATGTAGATGGGGTTGAAGGACGGCTGCTTGCGCGTCTCGCGCTTGCCGTCGCGGTCCCCGGACGTCTCCTCCTGGGAGATCTGCTGCATCATCTCCTGGGCGACCTTCTCGGTGATCTCCGCCCAGATATCGATGACCTTGTTGTAGCGCTCGCCGTCGGTGATGAGACCCTCGAGGTACTGGTTCTCGATCTCCGACACTTCCTTGCGCGCGAAGTCCAGGAACTCCTGCTTCTTCGCAGGGATGATCATGTCCTTGAGCGCAATGGAGATACCGGCGCGGGTGGCGTTGTAGTAGCCCAGGCTGCGCACGCGGTCCGCGAGCAGCACCGTCTCCTTCTCACCCGTGAGGCGGTAGCAGAGGTCGATGAGGCCGCCGAGCGACTTCTTGTCGAGCACCTTGTTGATGGCGTCGAAGCCCACCGCGCGCGGGACGACCTCCCACAGGAGGACGCGGCCGACGGTGGTCTCCTTGCGCTTGCCGTCGATGCGGCAGACGACCTTCGCCTGGAGGTGCACTTCGCCGTGGTCGTACGCGGCACGCACCTCGTCCGGCGAGGCGAACACGCGGCCCTCGCCGTTGGCGAACTCGCGGGCGCGGGTCATGTAGTAGATGCCGAGCACCATGTCCTGCGTCGGGACGATGATGGGCTTGCCGTTCGCGGGGCTGAGGATGTTGTTCGTCGACATCATCAGCACGCGGGCCTCCATCTGAGCCTCGATGGAGAGCGGCACGTGCACGGCCATCTGGTCGCCGTCGAAGTCGGCGTTGAAGGCGGCGCACACCAGCGGGTGCAGCTGGATGGCCTTGCCTTCAATCAGCACGGGCTCGAAGGCCTGCATGCCCAGGCGGTGAAGCGTGGGGGCGCGGTTGAGGAGCACCGGGTGCTCGCGGATGACGTCCTCGAGGATGTCCCAGACCTCGGGGCGCTCCTTCTCCACCATCTTCTTCGCGGACTTGATGGTGGTGACGTAGCCCTTCTCTTCGAGCTTGTTGTAGATGAACGGCTTGAAGAGCTCGAGCGCCATGATCTTCGGCAGGCCGCACTGGTGCAGGCGCAGCTCGGGGCCCACCACGATGACGGAGCGGCCCGAGTAGTCCACGCGCTTGCCGAGCAGGTTCTGGCGGAACCGGCCCTGCTTGCCCTTGAGCATGTCGGACAGCGATTTCAGCGGGCGCTTGTTGGGGCCCGTGATGGTCTTTCCGCGGCGGCCGTTGTCGAACAGCGCGTCCACGGCCTCCTGCAGCATCCGCTTCTCATTGCGGATGATGATGTCCGGAGCGTTCAGCTCCTGGAGGCGCTTCAGCCGGTTGTTGCGGTTGATGACGCGGCGGTACAGGTCGTTCAGGTCGGAGGTCGCGAAGCGGCCACCATCCAGGGGAACGAGCGGGCGCAGGTCCGGCGGAATCACCGGAATCACGTCCAGCATCATCCACTCCGGCTTGTTGCCGGAGACGCGGAACGCCTCGGCCACCTTCAGGCGCTTGGCGTACTTCTTCCGCTTCGCCTCGCTGGTCGTCTCCCGCATGTCCTTGCGCAGCTCTTCGGACAGCTTCTCGACGTTCAGCGACTTGAGCATCTCCCGGACGGCCTCGCCGCCCATGCCCGTGGTGAAGGAGTCCTCACCGTGCTCCTGGTAGAGCCGGTGCATCTTGTCCTCGCTGATGAGCTCGCCCTTCTGCAGCGGCGTCGCCTTCGGATCGAGGACGATGTAGCTCTCGCAGTAGAGGACCTTCTCCAGCTCCTTCAGCGTGATGTCGAGCAGGTTGCCGATGCGGCTCGGCAGCGACTTGAGGAACCAGATGTGGGCCACCGGCGTGGCCAGGGTGATGTGGCCCAGGCGCTCACGGCGCACCTTGGACTGGATGACCTCCACGCCGCACTTCTCGCACACCACGCCGCGGTGCTTCATGCGCTTGTACTTGCCGCAGTTGCACTCGTAGTCCTTCACCGGCCCGAAGATGCGGGCGCAGAAGAGCCCATCCCGCTCCGGCTTGAAGGTGCGGTAGTTGATCGTCTCCGGCTTCTTCACCTCGCCATGGGACCACTGGCGAATCTTGTCGGGCGACGCCAGCGCAATGCGGATGGCGTTGAACGACAGCGGGTCCTTCGGCTTCTCGAAGAAGTTGAAAATGTCCTTCACGTTGCCTCCGAAATCTCGTTGGGCGCCCCCCTCTTCCAAGGGGGGCCGCCAGCTGATTCGGGCCCCCGCCCCGTTCCGGCCGCGCCCGCCCCTTTCGGGACGGCGGGCGGCCGGTCAGGCGGGCGCTCCGTGCAATCAGGCCTCGGTTCCCGTCTTGCGCTCCTCGCCGTCACCACCGCCGAGGAAGTCGCCTCCGAAGCTGCGCTGCCGCTCCGGTGGGGCGCTCTCCAGCAGCTCCACGTCGAGCGCGAGCGACTGGAGCTCCTTGAGGAGCACGTTGAACGACTCGGGCAGGCCGCTCTCCAGGACGTTGTCGCCCTTGACGATGGCCTCGTACATGCGCGTGCGGCCCACCACGTCGTCCGACTTGACGGTGAGGAACTCCTGCAGCGTGTACGCCGCGCCGTAGGCCTCCATCGCCCAGACTTCCATCTCGCCCAGACGCTGACCGCCGAACTGCGCCTTGCCGCCCAGGGGCTGCTGCGTGACGAGCGAGTAGGGTCCGATGGAGCGGGCGTGGATCTTCTCGTCCACCAGGTGGTGCAGCTTCAGCATGTACATGACGCCCACGGTGACGTTCTGGTCGAACGGCTCACCGGTGCGCCCGTCGAAGAGCACCATCTGTCCCGTGCGGGGCAGCTGGCCCTCGTCCAGCAGGGCGTGGATCTCCGTCTCCTCCGCGCCGTCGAAGACGGGCGTGGCGACGTGGATGCCCCGCTTGGAGCGGCGGCACAGCTGCTTGATCTCCTCGTCGTCGAGCTTGTCGAGGAACTCGCCGAACGCCGGGTCGCTGTAGATGACCTTGAGGCGCTCCTTGATGGCGTCCGAGCTCCAGTTGGACTCGACGTAGCGCTGCAGCGCTTCGCCGGTGCCCTTGGCGGCCCAGCCCAGGTGCGTCTCGAGGATCTGCCCGATGTTCATGCGCGAGGGCACACCCAGCGGGTTGAGGACGATGTCCACCGGACGCCCGTCCTCCAGGTACGGCATGTCCTCCTCGGGGAGGATGCGGGACACGACGCCCTTGTTTCCGTGGCGGCCGGCCATCTTGTCGCCCACGGCCAGCTTGCGCTTGATGGCGACGTACACCTTCACCATCTTGATGACGCCCGGCGGCAGCTCGTCGCCCTTCTTGATGCGGGCGATCTTCTCGCCGAAGGCCAGCTTCACGGCCTCCTTCGTCTCCTCCAGGTGACGCAGGATGTCGCGCAGGCGCGAGTCCAGCGGATCGCCGACGGAGATCTCACCCCAGTACTTGTAGGGCACCGTGGACAGCAGCTCGTCGTCGAGGATGTCCCCCTTCTTCAGGAGGATCTTCCCCTTGTCGTCCACGAGCTTGCCCTGGACCTCCTTGGTGCGCACCAGGCCGCGGATGCGGCCGAACGCGCTGTCCTGGAGGACCTTGATCTCGTCGTTCTGGTCCTTGAGGAGCTTCGCCTCCTCCATGGACTCGATCTGCTTGGCGCGCTCGTCCTTCTCCACGCCCTTGCGGCTGAACACCTTGGCGTTGATGACGGTGCCCACCACGCCCGGCGGGACGCGCAGGGAGCTGTCACGCACGTCACCGGCCTTCTCACCGAAGATGGCGCGCAGCAGCTTCTCTTCGGGAGACAGCTGCGTCTCGCCCTTCGGGGTGATCTTGCCCACCAGCACGTCGCCGGGCTTCACCTCGGCGCCGATGCGGATGATGCCGCTCTCGTCGAGGTCCTTGAGGGCCTCCTCACCCACGTTCGGGATGTCGCGGGTGATCTCCTCCTTGCCCAGCTTGGTGTCACGCGCGATGCACTCGAACTCCTCGATGTGGATCGACGTGTAGACGTCGTCCTTGAGGATGCGCTCGCTGATGAGGATGGAGTCCTCGAAGTTGTAGCCCTGCCACGGCATGAACGCGACGACCACGTTCTGCCCCAGCGCCAGCTCACCCGTCTCGGTGGCCGGGCCGTCCGCGATGACGTCACCCTTCTTCACCCGGTCGCCCTTGCTGATGATGGGCTTCTGGTTGAGGCAGGTGTTCTGGTTGGAGCGCTGGTACTTGAGCAGGTTGTAGATGTCGACCTCGCTCGTGACGTCGCTCAGCGAGGCCGGCACGTCCGCCTTCACCACGATGCGGCCGGCGTCCACGCTCTCCACGATGCCGTCGCGCCGGGCCACGCAGGTGACGCCGGAGTCGCGGGCGACAATGGACTCGATGCCCGTGCCCACCAGCGGCGCCGCGGTGCGCAGCAGCGGAACGGCCTGGCGCTGCATGTTGGAGCCCATGAGCGCGCGGTTGGCGTCGTCGTTCTCCAGGAACGGGATGAGCGACGCGGCCACCGACACCAGCTGCTTCGGGGACACGTCCATCAGGTCCACGTCCTCGGCGCGCGCCTGGACGAACTCACCACCACGGCGGCTGGACACCAGCGCGTTGGCGAACTTGCCCTTCTTGTCCGTCTCCGCGTTCGCCTGGGCGATGGTGTGCTTCTCCTCCTCGAGCGCGGAGTAGAAGGCCACGTCCGTCGTCACCACGCCGCCCTCGACCTTGCGGTACGGCGTCTCCACGAAGCCGAACTCGTTGACGCGCGCGTAGGTGGACAGCGACGCGATGAGGCCGATGTTCGGACCTTCCGGCGTCTCGATGGGGCAGATGCGGCCGTAGTGCGTCGGGTGCACGTCGCGCACCTCGAAGCCCGCGCGCTCGCGGGTCAGGCCACCGGGCCCGAGCGCCGACAGGCGCCGCTTGTGCGTGACCTCGGACAGCGGGTTCGTCTGGTCCATGAACTGCGACAGCTGGCTGGACCCGAAGAACTCCTTGATGACCGCCGTGACGGGCTTGGCGTTGATGAGGTCGTGCGGCATGAGCGTCTCGATCTCCTGGAGGCTCATGCGCTCCTTGATCGCCCGCTCCATGCGCACCAGGCCGATGCGGTACTGGTTCTCCAGCAGCTCGCCCACCGCGCGGACGCGGCGGTTGCCCAGGTGGTCGATGTCGTCGATGGTCCCCTTGCCGTTCTTCAGATCGATCAGGTAGCGGATCACCTCGAGGATGTCCCGCTTGGTGAGGATCTGCCCGTCGAGCGGCTCCTCAAGACCGAACTTGAAGTTCAGCTTGAGGCGGCCGACCTTGGAGAGGTCGTAGCGCTCCGGGTTGAAGAACAGGTTGGTGAACAGGTTGATGGCCGTCTCCGGCGTCGGCGGATCGCCAGGGCGCAGGCGGCGGTAGATCTCCATGATGGACTGCTCGGGGGTCTCGAGCTTGTCCAGCATCAACGTCTCACGCAGGTACGGCCCCACGTTGAGGTTGTCGATGAAGAGGACCTTGAACTCCTTGATGCCGTGCTTGAGGAGCTCGTCCACCTTCTCCTGGGTGACCTCCTCGTTGCACTCGAGGAGCACCACGCCGTTGGTCTCTTCGACCACGTCGTAGGCGGACACCTTGGTGAAGAGCTCGTCCGCATCGATGGGGAGCGTCTTCATCTTCGCCGCTTCGAGCTTCTTGATGGCGGCGCGGGTGAACTTGCGGTTCTTCTTGACGATCAGCTCGCCCGTCTTGGTCTTGATGTCGCGCGTCGCGCGCTGACCGGGCAGCAGCTCGAGCTCGACGCTCTTCTCGAACTCCTCCGCGCTATGGAGGTAGATCGTCTCCGTCGCGTAGTAGTAGTTGAGGATCTCCTCGGTGGAGCCCTTGAACTCCAGCGGGTTCTTCTTCGCGGTGTCCGGGACGGCGCCGAGCGCGCGGATGAGCACCGTGGCCGGCAGCTTGCGGCGACGGTCGATGCGCACGTACAGCAGGTCCTTGTGGTCGAACTCGAAGTCGATCCACGAACCGCGGTAGGGGATGATGCGGGCGTTGTAGAGCAGCTTGCCAGACGAGTGGCTCTTGCCCTTGTCGTGGTCAAAGAAGGCGCCCGGGCTGCGATGCAGCTGGCTGACGACGACGCGCTCGGTACCGTTGATGATGAAGGTGCCGTTCTGGGTCATCAGCGGGATTTCGCCGAAGTAGACCTCCTGCTCCTTCACGTCACGAATGGACTGGGCGCCGGTCTCCTCGTCCTTGTCCCACACGACCAGGCGCACGACGACCTTGATGGGCGCCGAATACGTCATGCCACGCTGGTGGCACTCATCTACGTCGTACTTCGGGCGCTCCAGGTGGTAGCTCACGAACTCCAGCGAGGAGGTCTCGTTGAAGTCGCGGATGGGGAACACCGACTTGAAGACGCCCTGAAGACCGAGGTCCTCGCGCTTGTCGGCGGCAATGTCCGCCTGGAGGAACTTCTCGTAGGACTGCTTCTGGATGTTGATAAGATTGGGAATGTCGATGATCTTCGCGATCTTCGCGAAGGTCTTCCGCACGCGGAAATTGTTCTGGATCTGCGTCGGCATTCTGGCTCCGGGGACTACTGCTCGGGCGGGCAAACTTCAGTAACGCGCGGCGGCGCCGGGAAATTTGCAACGGTCAAATGGGCAAAGCCGGCGCCCCCACTCAGGGAGCGCCGGCCTGCACATCCGGTCAGGAGGCTGCCCGAAATTTCCCGGAAAACCGGGCAGCCCCTGTAGAAATTACTTGACTTCGACGGTCGCGCCAGCCGCGGTGAGCTGGTCCTTGATCTTCTTGGCGTCGTCCTTGCTGACGGCTTCCTTGACGTTCTTCGGAGCGCCCTCGACCAGGTCCTTGGCCTCCTTCAGGCCCAGGCCGGTGATCGCGCGGATCTCCTTGATGACGTTGATCTTGTTGGCGCCGGCGTTGGCCAGCACCACCGTGAACTCCGTCTGCTCCTCGACAGGAGCGGCGGCGGCGGCCGGGCCCGCGGCAACGGCCACGGCGGCGGCGGACACGCCCCACTTGTTCTCGAGCTGCTTCACGAGCTCGGCCGCCTCGAGGACGGTCAGGGAGGAAAGCTGGTCAACAATCGCGTTCAGGTCAGCCATTGAAATGTGTCCTTCTGGTTTCGACTAACGGCCAACTCCCCTTTGGAGAGTTTCGGCCGGAGAGGTTGCGGTAGAAAAACTTCTCGAACAGATGAGGGGAAACTACCCCTGCGCCTTGTCCGCGTTGGCCTGGACGACTCGGGCGAGCTGCGAACCCGGAGCCGCGATGGTCCGAACCAGCTTGCTCGCGGGCTGGCTGATGACGCCCAGCAGCTGCGCGCGAAGCTCGGGCAGACCCGGCAGCTTCGCCAGGGCCTTCACACCGGCGACGTCGACCTTGCGGCCTTCGACGACGGCGGTGCGGATCTTGATCTTGTCCTCGATGTCCTTCGCGAACTCGACCAGGATCTTCGCGGGAGCCACCACGTCGCCGTAGCTGATGCACAGGGCCACGGGGCCCGTGAAGTCATCAGCGATGACCGACACGGACGTGCCCTGCGCGGCACGGCGCGCCAGCGTGTTCTTGATGACCCTGTACTCGACGTTGCCCTCGCGGAACTTCTTGCGGAGCTTGGTCACCGTCTCCACGTCCACCTTGGTGAACTCGGCGACGACGGCGGAGGTCGTCCTCGAGAACTTCTCGTGGAGCTCCTTGATCATCTCTTCCTTCTCGCTCTTCAGCACTTTGACTCACCTCCTTACTGGGCCCGCCTTTTCAGGACGGGCGTGATGCCTGGGCCAAAGTGGCAGAGCGAGAGGAGCCTCCGAGAGGCACCACACCGCACCTCCAGTCTCGGCAGGGCTGACCTTGCGGTCGTTTGAACCAGGGGTCGAAGATGCCGTCCGGCCGGTTGCCCGGCTGCCAACGGAACATGCATCCTCTCCACCCAGGTCCCTGCTGTCATGAACCAGGTGTCGGGACGCCGCGCCTCACGACGTGGCGCCCCAATTGCAAAAGCCGGGGGCCTATACCCCCGGCTTCAGCAAAGATCCAGAACTTTCGAACCTGTGACGTCAGACAGGTGACAGCCCCGACTCAAAGTCCGGGCTGCGCCCCCTTGTCCGGGCGGCGACTAGCCGTGGCGCGCCTTGATCTCCGTGGTGTCGAGCTTGATGCCCGGGCCCATGGAGGACGAGATGGCGATACCCTGGAGGTACACGCCCTTCGCGGCGGCCGGCTTCAGCTTCATCACCAGGTCCACCAGCGCGTTGAAGTTGGCCTCGAGCTTCTCCACTTCGAAGGAGCACTTGCCCAGCTTCGCGTGGACGATACCGGCCTTCTCAGCGCGGAAGTCGACCTTACCACCCTTGGCATCACGGATGGCCTTCGCGACATCCATGGTCACCGTGCCGACCTTCGGGTTCGGCATCAGGCCGCGGGGACCGAGCACCTTACCGAGGCGACCGACGACACCCATCATGTCGGGGGTGGCGATGACGGTGTCGAAGTCGAGGAAACCCTCCTCGATGCGCTTCTGGAGGTCCTCGGCGCCCACCACGTCCGCGCCGGCGTTGGCCGCGTCGGTGGCCTTCTCACCCTTGGCGAACACGGCCACGCGCACGGTGGCGCCAGTGCCATGCGGGAGCACCACGGCGCCACGGACCATCTGGTCCGCGTGCTTCGGGTCCACGCCCAGGTTGATGGAGACGTCGACCGTCTGGTCGTACTTGGTGGCGCGAGCCTCCACCGTCTTCTTCAGGAGCTGAAAGCCCTCGCCGAGGGCGTAGCGCTTGTCGCGGTCAACCAGAGCGGTGGCCGCACGGAACTTCTTCCCAGTCTTAGCCATGACAGAAATCCTTGTCGTGAGTGGGTGCGCGGCGGCCTAGCCGACGACGTCGATGCCCATGGAGCGTGCGGTGCCGGCAATGGTGTTCATGCAGGCCTCGAGCGACGCGGCGGTGGTGTCCTGGATCTTCTTCTTCGCGATGTCCTCGAGCTGAGCGCGGGTGATCTGCCCGACCTTCTCCTTGCCCGGCTTCTTCGCGCCCGACCCCTTCTTCTTCTCCGTGTGGAGACCCGCGGCCTTCTTGATGAGGACGGCGGCGGGAGGGGTCTTCAGGATGAAGGTGAAGGAGCGGTCCGCATACACGGTGATGACCACCGGGATGATGAGCGCTTCCTTGGCCTCCGCCTGGGTCTTCGCGTTGAACTGCTTGCAGAACTCCATGATGTTCACGCCCTGCTGACCGAGCGCGGGGCCGATCGGCGGAGCGGGGTTCGCCTTTCCGGCGGGAATCTGCAGCTTGACCTGACCTGTGATCTTCTTCATCGAACGACAACTGCCTTTCGAGTGGGTGGTGCGAGCGGGCTACCAGACGGGGAAGCCCTCCCACCCATGAGCCCGGCCCCGATACGGGGACCGGAAATGCGAACGCCGCGCACCCCATACAGGGGTGCACGGCGCGGCATCAACTGCTAGCCGGTGGTCTTCTCCACCTGCATGAAGTCCAGCTCCACCGGGGTGGCGCGGCCGAAGATGCTGACCAGCACCTTCACCCTGCCCTTCTCGGCGTTGACCTCTTCCACGGTGCCATTGAAGTTGGCGAACGGACCGTCGATGACGCGCACCGTGTCGCCGTCGTCGAACTGAACCTTGGGCTTCGGCTTGAGCGTGCCTTCGGAAATCTGGGACGTCAGGCGCGCCACCTCCTGGTCGGAGATGGGCAGTGGATTCTGATGCTGCGCCGTTCCCGGGAAACCGGTGATCTTCGGCGTGTTCTTCACCAGGTGGAGCGTCCGGTCGTTCAGCTCCATCTGCACGAAGATGTAGCCAGGGAAGAACTTGCGACGAGAGGTCTTCTTCTCGCCCTTCACCATTTCGACGACCTGCTCCATCGGAATCAGGATTTCACCGAACTGGTCCTGAAGGCCCTCCAGACGAACCTTCTCTTCCAGGCTCTTCTTCGCCTGGTTCTCGAAGTTCGAGTAGGTGTGGACCACGTACCATTTCATCGCCATTACAGCTTCCCCCACACGGCCGGCAGCCACTCCACCATCAGGTTGTAGGCGGCGGTATCGATGCAGAAGAGGATGACGGCGGCCACCAAGGACGCCACGACGACGGCCATGGTCGACGCCTTGGTCTCCGACCAGGTAGGCCAGGTGACCTTCATCAACTCCGAAGCCACGTCGATGGACAGCGCATGGGTGCGCGGGTGGAAGTACGCGCCCACGGCCAATCCCACGGCCAGCACGTAGCCCACCAGGGTGGAGACCTTCCAGTCCAAGCCCTCGATGAGGACCGGGTCGCTCCAGCTGAACCGCGCCCACAGCAACCCGAGCAAGCGCTCCAGGAAGAGGGCCAGGACGATGCCGGCGAGAAGATAGAAGATGACCACGAGCCGCTTCGGATCCATCGCCGAGCGGTTAGCCTGCTGGCTGGCCTCTGATGCCGTCGCCATGGTGCCTCACGAGGTACTGCGGATGCGAATTCGCGGGACTGCGAAAACACAGGAACCCCCGGCACCTCCAGGTACCGGGGGCCCCGCGACTACTGAGAGTTGGCAGGCCAGGAGGGATTCGAACCCCCAACACGCGGATTTGGAGACCGCTGCTCTACCGTTGGAGCTACTGGCCTAGAACCTTCCCTGAACTACCGACCTAGACCTTGCCTTCCTTATGGTCCTGGTGCTTCCGGCAGCGAGGACAGAACTTGCTCAGCTCGAGCTTGTCCTGGCTCTTCCGCTTGTTCTTCGTGGTCGTGTAGTTCCGCTCTTTGCACACAGTGCACTCGAGCGAAATGATGGAACGATTGCCCTTCGGCATGACCTACCTCACCAGATACGAGAAGGGAAGGCTACTACAACGCAGCCCTCCCTTCGGAGTCGGGACAGTGAGCCCGGCGGCCTCACGGCCGACCCGGCATTACTCGATGACTTCCGCCACGACGCCGGCGCCCACCGTGCGGCCACCCTCGCGAACCGCGAAGCGCAGCTCCTTCTCCATGGCCACCGGGGTGATGAGCTCCACCTCGATGGCGATGTTGTCGCCCGGCATCACC
>NZ_JABXEO010000063.1:0-53384 GCF_013372585.1 Myxococcus sp. AM010 | reverse complement strand
AAATGCGCCCCTCCGACACCCCGTAAAACACGCCAGACACGCTGGCGCGCTCACGCAAGCAATTGGCGCGGAGGCGGAAAACTCCGTCCAGGGTCTGAGCCAGTATGCCCTTGTCGCCAGTCACTTCGGCGGACCGAACGGGGGGAAGAAGCATGTCGCACGTCGCGTATGGACCGGGCCGGGGGGCATCAGGGGGAAACACGAGGCTCGGTGCAGTGTCGCACGGCGACAAGGGGAGCAGGGCCACGGCTCAACGGCCGGGGCGCTTTTCCCGGGGGGAGTGGCTCGAAGCCACTGGGGGGGCTTTGGAGGGCATCGTCATTCCGGAGCTGGCCACCTTCGCGGGGGCGAAGCGGGCACAGCTGGCGGTCCTGGCGAATTCAGCCGTGACGGCAGCCATCCAAATCCAGTCGAGGGACGTAACGCGGGTGGCGTCCATGCGCCCGCAGACGTTCGGACGCGCTCAGACGCAGGCACGGCTGCGGGCCCTCTCAAGGCCCGCGGTGCCCTGGGACGCGGCAGGACAGGTGAAGGGGGGGCCTCGGCTCCCCCGAGTGACGGTGCTGGGGGGCGCCGGGCACGTACACCTGAAGGGGCCGTAAGCGGTGTAGGGGGAAGGTTTCACACGCAGTTTCGCTGGAGGGGTCCAAGGCCCTCCGGACACACACCAAGGGCGGGTAGGAGGACGGCGCCGCGGGGGCGGCAAAGTCTGTGGATGGGGGACCCGGGGTCACGCTCGCCAGAGGGGGAGGGCGAACCCGATAGATGGGTCGAAATCCGGGGGATGCTCCGAGTCCATCGGGGCATCCCTCGTTGCTTTGCGGGGTACCCGGCCCGTGTACTCACGCCGCCTGCAGCACGGGCGTGCCACGGGCGCGGAGGAGGGGGGATGCGGCGTCCGTCAGCAGGTCGGGCGTCATGATGGCCTTTCCCCCAGGCAGCGAGCCGCGCTGCCCCACCCTTCGTGCCAAACCGGCGTCCTTGAACGCAAGGACGGGCGGTGGGAGGAGGCGCTTCACCCGCCCCTCCCCGCGCTCGGGGGCTCGCTCAGCCCGCGGTGGCGGTGCCGCGCTCCTGGTGCCACGCGGCCAGCACTTCCTTCTCCCGCTCGGCGGACAGGCCGGAGCGCGGCTTCGCCTGCCGCTCGGGCGGCAGCGTCTTGAACCAGGCCAGCGTTTCGCGAATCGTCTCCGTGGCCGGGCGGAACGTGAGGCCCGCCGCCAGCGCCTTGGCGATGCTCACCTTGCCAATGCCTCCCTCTTCACCGTTGCGCGGCATCCAGGCGGGCATGTCCGACCACGCCTCCACCGTGTGCTTCGTGAGGAAGTCGGCGTCCACCCACGTGAAGCGCGCGTCGCTGCCCAGGGCCGTCTTGTTCGCCTCCAGGAAGTCCCGCATCAGCAGCTCCTGGCTGGGGCCGGTGGCGTTGAAGATGCCAGTGACGCGGCGCTCCACGGAGCGGATGACGAACGCCGCCAGGTCGTGGACGTCAATGAACTGCAGGGGGTCCTGCCCATCGCCGGGCGCCAGCACCTCACCGCCGCGGGCCACGCGCAGCGGCCAGTAGGTGAAGCGGTCGGACGAGTCATCCGGCCCGACGATGAGGCCCGGCCGCACGTTGAGGACGCGCCCCGGGAGGGCGGCCTCGGCGGCCTGCTCGCACAGCGCCTTCAGCGCGCCGTAGTGCTTGTCCACCTCTTCGTTCGCCGGGTCCTCCATCGTCGCGACGGCGGCCGTCTCGTCGAGCCCCTGCCGTGACAAGTCCTTGTAGACGGAGATGGAGGACACGAAGGTGTAGTGCTGGACGTGAGGGGCCAGCAGCTCCGCGGAGGCGCGCACGACGCGCGGCACATAGCCGGAGGTGTCCACCACCGCGTCCCACTCGCGGCCCTCCAGCGCCTTCAGGCCCGCGCCCTTGTTCGGGTCGCGGTCACCCGCGAGCTTCTCCACGTCCGGGAAGAGGCCCGGGTTCGTCTTGCCCCGGTTGAAGAGTGTGACGGTGTGGCCGCGCGAGCGCGCGAACTCCACCAGCGCCGGCCCCAGGAACGCGGTGCCGCCCAGGATGAGGAGGCGCAGCGGCGCGGCGGGCGCGGAGGCCTGCTCCCCCTGCCCCTGGGTAGACGACGCGGCGGCACCGGACGTGCCCGTGGTGGCGCACCCCATGGCCCAGAGCGAGCCGGCCGCGGCCGCTCCCTGAATCACACTCCTGCGAGACAGCGTCATGCGGGACTCCTCCTGCGTGTGTGGACTGACTGCGTGTGGATAACCGCTAGCGGGCCGCGGCCTCTTCGGACACCGGCGCCTCGGGCGCGGCGGCGGGGACCACCGGCTCCGCCTGCCGCCGCTGGTGACGCGCGAGGTACAGCGACACGCCCAGCCACAGCCCGGCCAGGGGCACCGCCGCCAACGACAGGCCCGTCATGCCCAGGCCCAGCTTCGTGAGGCCGCCCTGGAGCCAGGCGCTCACCGTGTCGCTGCCGCGGTACACCACCGTGTCGATGAAGCTCTTCGACTTGTAGCGCGCCTCGCGGTCCACGGTGGTGAAGAGGACCTCGCGCGAGGGCCGCTCCAGCGCATAGTGGCTGGCGCCGCGCACCGCCTTGAACAGGATGAGCACGGTCAGCACCGGCATGGCCGCCAGCCCCAGGAAGCCCAGGCCCGTCACCACCGGCGCCACGGCGAGCCCCGCCCCCAGCCCCAGCCAGGAGATGACGCGCCCGGTGACGAGCGTCTGCAACCCCAGCGTCGCCAGCTGCACGTAGAAGTCGATGTCACCGAAGAGGGCGGTGCGGCTGGCCGCATCGTTGCCCATGGCGGCGACGAGCCGCACCTCCTGGAAGTAGAGGAACGTGGAGGTCGCCGCGTAGAGCAGCACCTGGAGCCCCAGCGCCAGCAGGAACGGCGACGTCACGATGAGCCGCAATCCCGCGAGCACGCCGCCGCCCAACGGGCCCTGCGCCGCGGCGGGCTGATGCTGCACGTCCTGGGCCCAGCCGCTCAGCCGGCGCACGCACTGCGCGCTCACCTCCAGCAGCACCACCGAGATGAGGATGAGGTTCACCGGACCCACCGGCTCGGCGAGCCGTCCCACCAGGAAGGGCCCCACCAGCATGCCCGTGGTGCCCCCCGCGGCGATGAAGCCGAAGAGCCGCTTGCTCTGTCCGCTGGCGAAGACGTCCGCCATGAAGCTCCAGAAGATGGAGACGACGAACAGGTTGTAGACGCTCAACCAGACATAGAAGACGCGCGCCACCGTCTCCCGCGCCACCCCGAGCTTCAGCACCACGAAGAAGCCCAGCAGGTTGAGCAGGAAGAAGCGGTAGACGCGAGGAATCACCACCCGCCGGGGCCAACGCGACACCAGCGCGGAAAAGGCAGGCACCGCCGCGAGCATCACCAGGAAGGTGGCGGTGAAGAGCCAGTCCAAGCCCTTCACGCTGCCCGCCGTGCCCATCTCATTGCGGATGGGCCGGAGGATGGCATAGCCACACATCAGCGTGAAGAAATACAGGAACGACCAGCGGACGGCGCCGACCTCCTCGTCCCGAACATCCACGAATCGCCTGAGCATGGAGGAATTCACGTGAGCGGCCCAACGAGGCCCCGGGCAACGTATTCCCAGGACCGCCATGATGGAACGAGCGCGGCGGAAAGATGTTGCGAGGATTACGCGCCGGCGGAGAGGACCTCGCGGAGCGCCGCCTCCACCCGGGGCAGCGTCTCCTCGATTTCCTTCACCGACGTGGCCCCCACCGACAGGCGGAACCACCCCGTGTCCGCGTCCAGGCCGAAGGCCTGGAAGGGCACCACGCCCAGGTTTGCCTTCTCCAGCAGGAGCTTGCGGATGTCATCGTTGGAGCGCAGGCCCCCCTTGCCCACCAGGTCGAAGCGCACCGACAGGTAGATGGCGCCCTGCGGCGCGATGTGCTGGACCGGCAGCCCCGCCTCGCGCATGCGCGTGAGCCCCTGGTGCAGGGCCTCCAGCCGCGCCTCCACGGCCTTGCGCATCCCCTCCAGGAAGGTCTCCGTCGCCGCGGTGTCGTCGAGGTAGCGCGCCACCGCGACCTGCTCCGCCTTGGGGGCCCAGGCGCCCACGTGGCCGAGCACGTCCCGCATGCGGGCGATAATCGTCGGCGGCCCCACGCCCCAGCCCACGCGCACGCCCGTGGCGGCGAAGGCCTTGGAGATGCCATCCACGAACACCGTGTACGGCGCCACCTCCGGCACCAGCGACACCGGCGTGACGTGCCTGGCCGCGCCGAAGCTCAGCACCCAGTAAATCTGGTCGTACATGAGGATGAGCGGCTTGCGGCCCTGCTTCTCGCGCTCGCGGTTCTCCGCGACGACGCGCTCGCAGATGGCGCCCAGCGTGTCCGGCTCAATCATGGTGCCGGTGGGGTTGAGCGGGCTGCACAGGCACAAGAGGCGCGCGGCGCCCAGGTGCGGCGCCAGCTGCTCCACGGTGGGCATGAAGCCCCGCGCGGCGTCCGTCACCACCACCGCGCTCTTCGCGTCCATCATGTGCGCGTAGTGGTTGTTGTTCCACGAGGGCACCGGGTAGACGACCGTCTCCCCCGCGTCCAGCACGCTGCGGTACGTGCTGTAGATGATGGGCCGCGCGCCTCCCGCGATGACGATGCCCTCCAGCGGGTACTTCAGGCCCAGGGAGCGCTCGTAGAAGCGCTGCACGGCCTGGCGGAGCTCCAGCACGCCATCCGACGGCGGGTAGTTCGTCTCTCCCGCCTGGAGCGCGGTGGTGATGTGCGTCTTCAGCGCGTCGGGGATGGGGAACTCGCGCGGGTTGAAGTCGCCCACCGTGAGGTTGCACACCTTCTGGCCCTTGGCGACCCGCTCGCGAATCTCCGCCGCGATGCGGAGGATTTCGCTGCCGACGATGCCACGCGCCATCGTTCCCACGGTGGCGTCGTCCTTGGAGGGACGGGGAAGAGAGGTCAGGTCGAGGGGGGCCATGCGAGGGTGCTCTCCGGTTCGTGCGCGTTCGGGGGCCGCGCGGGCAACTTGCGGCGCGGACGATAGTCGCGGCCCCACCGTCCTGTGTCATGCATTCGTGGTGACGGAGACCCTCCGGGGCAACCGGCCCTCCGTGGAAATTTCCAGCGCTTCCGGGGCCGTCCAAAGGTGTTCGCCTTGCCCGCTTTCCCGTCGTGACACTGGCCCCCGGACCGCCGCCCGTGCGAGACGATGGGCCGAACTCGCAGGCCCTGGCAGGAGGGGAATGATGACGCGGTCCGGACGGAGGATGACGTCGCTGTGGTTGGCCGGGTGTCTGGCATTCGCCGGGTGCGCCAAGAAGGAGGAGCCCGCCGCGGCCCCCACCGGCGCGCAGCCCCAGCCCGAGGTCCAGGCGCCACCCACCTCGCCGCCCCCGGGCACCCTCCCGCGCGAGGGCGAAGCTGCCGCCAGGCCGCCCGTGCACACGGCCTCCATGGGTGACAATGAGACCGAGCCGCCTTCGCATGCGCCCGCGAAGAACCGCGAGTGGACCACCACCCCGGTGTCACTGAAGCGGCGCCCGGCCCAGTCGGTGACGCTGCGCTCGGTGCGCGCCGGCACGCATGCGGACTTCGACCGCGTGGTGTTCGAGTTCGACGGGCCACAGGTCCCCGGCTACCAGCTCCAGTACGTGGACAAGCCCATCATCCAGTGTGGCTCCGGCGACGAGACGCCCCTGGCCGGCAAGGGCTTTCTCCAAGTCACGCTCTCACCCGCGCGCGGCCATGACGACCAGGGCCGCGCCACCGTGGCCGCGCTGGAGCTGAAGCCCAGGCTGCCCACCCTGCTGGAGCTGGTGCGCACGTGTGACTTCGAGGCCGAGGTGACGTGGGTGCTGGGCACCAAGGCGCCCAACGACTTCCGCGTCATGGAGCTGAGCGAGCCCACCCGCCTCGTGGTGGACGTGAAGCACTGAAAGCCCAGGCGTCACCCGGCCCGCAGCGCGCGGGCCAGCGCGTCCAATCCCTCCAACAGGCGCTGGTGCCGCGCGCGGGCCAAAGCGCCCTGGGCCCGCAGCGCCATGGCGAGCGCCGCGGGCAGGTTCACCGCGGCGTCCGCCTTCAGCCGCTCGCGGTACTGCCGCGCCCAGTCCTGGGGCACGCGCAGGGACCAGTTGCGCTCGTCCACCGTGCCGGGCGCGTTGTACGTCTCCGGCATCCCGAGCAGGTCGGTGAAGAACATCATCACGTTGCGCGCGCGGCTGGCGAACAGGTCCGCCACCTTCGCCTGCGCCAGCCGCCCCGGGCTCGTGGACAGCTCGCGCGCGAAGGCCTCGCGCTCGGAGGGCTCGGGGCACAAGCGCGCGGCCAGGTACTCCGCCTGCGCGCGCAGCGTGCCCTTCCATTGCCAGTCCGCCACCAGGCGCCACAGGGACTTCGTGTCGTGGTTGCCCACCATCACCCAGTCCTCCGGGCCCACGTTCTCACTGCGGTACACGTCCGCCGGGTCGTGCAGGTCCGCCTTCTGCGTCACGCGGAAGCGGCCCAGGCCGTACTGCGCCAGCACGCGCTCCAGCGGGTACGGCAGCGTGCTGAGCACCTCCGCGAGCAGGTCCCCCAGCTGCCGCCCATTACGGCGCGACGCCTCCACCACCGTGTCGAAGAGGACGCTATAGCGGCGCACCTGTTCGGGCGAGAGGTCCTTCACCCAGCGGTCCGCGTAGCGCGACACGGCGCGGTCCACCTGCTCCGGGTGCACGAGCGCGAAGCGCGCCAGCGCCGGGTGGTCCGGCAGGTCCGGTGACGAGAAGAGCCGCGCGCCATGTTGCACGGACCACAGCGCGTCCGGCAGGTCCGCGCGGTACACCCACGGGCACACCAACCCGTGCGGGTGGTCCAGCCGCAGCCCGTCGTACTCGCCGAGCATCTTGTCCATGCGCGCGTTCATGAAGCGCAGCACGGGCCCGTTGCGGCTCCCGGCGTTCGCTCCGGCGTCGTCCGGCTCGAAGTACTGCTCCGGGTCCATCACCGGATAGTTCCACGGCTGGCCGTCCGGGTTCGTCCGGCTGGGCGGCGCGCCCATGAGGTAGGTGCGCAGGAAGAGGCCCTGCCAGGCCCACGCGTCGCGCGGAGACAGGCCAATCTGGAGGTCGCCGTACAGCTTCAGCCGCCACGCGGCCACGCGCTCGCGCAGGCCGTGGTGCTGCGCGTGGACCAGGAACTGACAGAAGGCGTAGCGCTCCAGCGTGTCCGCGTAGCGCAGCTCCAGCTGCGTCAGGCGCGCGACGGCCGCCGCTTCCTCCTCCGGGCGGGGATTCCACAACCGCCCGTCCAGCGAGTCCGCCCAGCGCCGCCAGTCCGGCTCGCGCTTCTCCTCGCACAGCACGTCGAAGAGGGCGTCCCGCACCAGCCAGGCCCGGTGCTGCTGACGGAAGGTGTCGAAGCGCGCGGCCAGCGCCCGGATGGACGGAGCGGCGTCCGGCGCCGCGCGCTTCTGCTGGAACGTGCGCCACGCTTCGTTCAGCAGCGTGGTCTGCGCGCGGAAGGCCTGGCGGAAGCGCTCGCCGGGGGGCAGCGCCTGGGGACGGCTGGCGGCGAGCTGCGCCACGCGGCCCGGGGGCAGCAGCGCGCCCCAGGGCTCGGCGGCCTCCAGCGGCGCGAGCGCCACGTTGAGGAGGTTTCGCGAGAAGAGCGTGCCGTCATACGGCGAGGCGTTGAACTCCGTCACCTGCCCCTGCGGCCCCAGTTGGATGCCGTTGAAGCCCAGCTCCCGGGAGAACGCGAGGAAGCGCGCCGCTCCTTCCGAGTACGGCGAGCCCCAGCCCGTGTCCTCTTCTGGAAGGCTGGGGAAGCTCGGGTCGTGGATGCTGAGCACCCAGTTGCGGACGTCGAGCGCGGCCAGGGCTTCAGTGACGAGTCGATGGTGATTTTCAGGCAGCAAGGCGCGAGACATGGCGGAAGGGGCTGACCCTACGGCCCCTGGCGCGCTGCGCCAACCGTCCTGTCGTCCTGAGTCCGCCCGTTCGTTGCCGAGCCCTCAATCGTGCCGGGCCTGAGGGGCGGGCCGGGGCTCTCCACGGCCGCCGCCTGGGGCGTGGGGCCGCTGTTCGGGAGGCTTCATCCGGAAGAGCTTGCGCAGCACGCGGGTGGCCCACGTCCGGCCGTCCACCAGGATTTCGTACACCGTGGGAATCACCAGCAGCGTCAGCAGCGTGGACGTCACCGTGCCGCCAATCACCGCGCGTCCCAGCGGCGCGCGGAAGTCGCCACCCTCGCCCGCGCCGATGGCCACCGGCACCATGCCCGCCACCAGCGCGAAGGTCGTCATGATGATGGGGCGCAGACGGATGCGGCCCGCTTCGATGAGCGCCTCGCGCAGGGGCATGCCCTTCTCGTGTGACCACTTGGCGAAGTCGATGAGGAGGATGGCGTTCTTCGCCACGATTCCCATCAGCAGCATGATGCCGATGAGGCTCATGAGGTTGAGTGTGTCGCCCGTGAGCAGCAGCGCCAGCACCACGCCGATGAGCGACAGCGGCAGCGAGAGGAGGATGGCCAGCGGGTCCAGGAAGGAGCCGAACTGGATGACCAGGATGAGGTACATCAGCATCAGCGCCATGCCGAGCGCGATGAACACGCGCATGAACACCTCGGCCTGGTCCGCGGACTCGCCGCCCGTCGTCAGCGTGTAGCCCGGCGGCAGCTTCACGCCGTCCAGCCGCTCCTGGATGTCCGCGCCCACCTCCGACAGCGAGCGCCCCTGCACGTTCGCCTGCACGTTGATGACGCGCTCACGGTTCAGGTGCGTCACCTGCGCCGGGCCCAGCGTCTGGCGGATGTCCGCCACCTGCCCCAGCGGCACCAGTCGGGGCGGTCCGCCCGCCGCCGCGCCCACGGAGATGGGCAGCCGCGACAAGTCGTCGGGGTTGTCACGCGCCGTTGGCGCCAGCCGCACCATGACGTCCCTTGTCTCGCCAATGGGGTCCACCCAGTCGCCCACGTCCAGGCCCGCGAAGGCTGGCCGCAGCACCTGGGCCACCTGCCCCACCGTCACGCCGAGCTGTCCGGCGAGCCCGCGGTTCAGCTCCACCTCCAGCTCCGGCTTCTGCCCTCGCGTGGACAGGCCCACGTCCACCGCGCCGGACACCTGCGCCACTTCCTCCTGGACCTGCTGCGCCAGCTGCGTGAGCACCCGCTGGTCCGGTCCGCGCAGCTCGTATTGGAGCTGCTTGAAGGCGCCGCCGAAGCCCGAGGTGAAGACGGAGACGGTGGCGCCGCCGATGCGCTTCATCTCCTCGCGGAACTGGACGCCCAACGCGTCCTGGCTCACGTCGCGCTCCGCCTTGGGCGTCAGCCGCACGTACACCAGGGCCTGGTCCACGCCGGGCGCGCTGAGCGCCAGGGGCACGCCGATGGTGGCGTAGGTGTAGTCCACCTCGGGATGGGCGCGCAGGGCGCGCGTCACCTCGTCCACCTTGCGCCGGGTGTACTCCAGGCTGGAGCCCGGCGGCGTCTCCACCAGCAGCTCCACCTCCGCGCGGTCGCTCACCGGTACGAAGCCCGCGCCGCCCACCGTTCCCTGGAGCACCAGCGCGCCCACCAGCGAGCCCACCGCCACCAGCACCATCACCAGCCGGTGGTCCAGCGCCCAGGCGATGACGTGTTTGTAGCGCTCCGCCTGCCGGTCGAACCAGGCGTTGAAGCGGCTCAGCGTCCGGGTGATGAAGCCCGGGTTCTTCTTCGGCGGCTCCGGCCAGTACGCGCTCAGCATCGGGTCCAGCGAGAAGGACACGAACAGCGACACCAGCACCGCGCAGGCGATGGTGAGGGCGAAGGGCTTGAACCACTGGCCGGCCACGCCGTACATGAAGGCCACCGGCACGAAGACGGCGACGATGGAGAAGGTGGTCGCCGACACCGCGAGGCCAATCTCCGAGGTGCCCTCGCGCGACGCCGTGTAGTGGTCCTTCCCCATCTCCACGTGGCGGACGATGTTCTCCCGCACGACGATGGCGTCGTCGATGAGGATGCCGATGGCCAGCGTCAGGCCCAAGAGCGACATGGTGTTGAGCGTGAAGCCAAAGGCCCACACGCTGATGAAGGACGCCAGCACGCTCACCGGCAGCGCCAGGCCGGTGATGACGGTGGAGCGCCACGAGTTGAGGAAGACGAAGACGACCAGCACCGTGAGCAGCGCGCCCTCCACCAGCGCGGACTGCACGTTGTCCACGGCGTTCTCCACGCGGACGCCGGCGTCGCGCACGATTTCGAGCTTCACGCCCGCGGGGAGCCGCCCCTGGAGCGCCCGCACCCGCGCACGCACCGCGTCCGCGACCTCGGTGGTGCTGTAGCCCCGGGTCTTGAGCACTTCGATGCCCACCGCCTGGGCGCCGTTGAAAAGCGCCAGCGTGCGCGGCTCCTCGGCGCCGACGAAGACGTCCGCCACCTGCTCCAGGCGGATGGCCTGACCGTTGCGCGAGGCCACCACCATGCGCCGGAAGTCCTCCACCTTCTCCAGCCGGCCCTTGAGGCGGATGGACTCCTCCCGCAGCGGCGCGTTGATGCGGCCCACCGGCGCCGCCAGGTTCTGCGCCTGGAGCGCCGCCACCACCTCTGCCACCGACAGGCCCGCGGCCTGGAGCGCCGCCGGCTTGAGCTGCACCGTCATCTCCCGCGCCACGTCACCCACGACCTCCGCCTGGGCGACGCCAGGCACCGAGCGCAGCTCGCCCACCACCGTCGGGTCCGCCACCAGCGACAGCGCCGCGACGTCCAGCCCTTCCGACGTGAGCGTCAGGGACACGATGGGCTGGTCCGCCGGGTCGAAGCGCGTGAGGATGGGCTCCTCCATCTCCTGCGGCAGGTCCGCGCGCTTGCTGGAGATGGCGTCCCGGATGTCCTGCGTCGCCTCCTGGATGTCCTTCTCGAAGTCGAAGAACACCGTGAAGGACGCCAGGCTGTCGGTGGCGATGGACGTCGTCTCCTTCGGGTCCACGCCGCTGATGGCGAAGATGGCGTCCTCGATGGGCTCGAGGATTTCCCGCTCCACCGTCTCCGGCGAGGCGCCGGGATAGACGATGGTGACGCTCACCACCGGGGGCTGGATGTCGGGGAACTCGTCGGTCTCCAGCAGTCCCAGCGACACGAGCCCGAAGACCACCAGCGCCAGCATCGAGGTGATGGTGATGATGGGACGCTTGATGGCGAAGTCGGAAATGAACACGGACGTGACTCCAGGCTTGGAGCAAGGGTGGGACGGCGCGGCCTCACGGCGTGGGCTGCCGCGCTCCAGACGAGGGCGGCGGTGCCTCCGAGCCGCCAACGCCGGGCCCCGGCTCCCCCACGGGCTTCGAGTCTGGACGCGGGGGCGACACCTTCACGCGCGCGCCCTCCGTCACCTCGCTCCGCGCGGCGCCCAGCAGCACCACGTCGCCGTCCTCCAGTCCTGAGCGGACCTCGACCTGACGCGCCACCTCGTCGCGCAGGCCCAGGGTGACCTTCACCCGCTGCACGCGCCCCTCCTGGATGCGCAGCACGGCGAGCTCGGTCCCTGTGTCGTCGATGGCGTCGATGGGAATCGCGACCGCCTGCGTGCCCTCCGAGGCGACGCACCCCTCCGCGAAGAGCCCCGCCAGCAACTGGAGGTCCGTGTTGGGGATGGCCACGTAGAGGCGAACCTGGCCGGTGGCCGGGTCCACCACCGGGTTGATGCGCTCCACCGTGCCGCGGAAGGCGCGGTCCCCGTAGCCCGTGACGCGGAACTCCACCGGCGTGTCCACCCGCACCTGTTCGAGCTGCGCGGCGGGCACGGAGGCCTCCAGGCGCAACGTGCGCGGGTCCACCACCGTGAAGAGCGGCGCGCCAGGCTGGACGACGTCGCCCGCGCTGGCCTGCCGCTCACTCACCACCCCCGCGAAGGGCGCGGTGACTCGCGCGCGGTTGAGCTGCTCCCGCGCCAGGGCATGCCGGGAGCGCGCCTCCGCGAGCTGTCCCTTGGCCTGCTCCATGGAGAGCTCCGCCCGCTCGAAGTCGCGCTGGGTGATGACCCCCGCCTTGGACAGCCTCGCGGCGCGCTCCTGCTCGGCCTCGGCCACCCGGAGCGCGCTGCGGGCCGTGCGGACCGCCGCCGACGCCGCGATGAGCTGGTCCTTCAGCGTGACGTCCTCGATGCGCGCCAGCTCCTCGCCCTTCTTCACCACCTGGCCCTGCTGGGCCTTGATGTCGAGGACGGTGCCGCCCACCTCCGCGCGCACCGCCGCCGCCGTGCGCGCCTGCAGGTTGCCGGAGATGCCAGGGCCGGAGCGCAGCTGCCGCACCTCGGCGCGGGCCACGTTCTCCTGGCCCAGCGTCACCTTCAGTTCCTCTTGCTGAGGCGCGGGCGCGGCTTCCTCGCCCTTGCGGCAACCGGACAGGGCGCAGAGCCCCATCAGCATCCCCGCCGAGGCTCCGCCGAAGACCTGTCGTATTCGAGCCCGTCTCACAGCGCGTCTCCCATCTCCGCCCCCCAACGGCGAGCCGCCTAACCATGGTGTCGGCCCCCTGCCCCCGGTAGCCGTTGACAACGACGTCTACCGCCAGCAAGCAGGCCGGGCTGACGGGCTGGCGAGCCTTCTCAGGCGCGCCAGGGCGGACCGTGCCTACGGCGCGGGAGGCACCTCGCTCATGATGAGCGTGCCGGCCTGGAAGTGGGCCCACTTGCCGCACTGGGTGCGCGGCGTCTGCTCCGGGCAGCTCACGGCCTGCGCCGCGCGCGTCGTCTGCGTGAAGCAGCGCGCACCATTGGCGTCCCACTCGGCCTCGTGCAGCCACGCCTCCGTATCCGTCTGCACGTTCACGCCGTCATGGAGGTTCACCCACTGGCCATCCGTGGTGTGTGACGTGCCGTCGCCGCAGAAGTCCGCGCGCACCATGCGCGTGCACGCCTGGTGGTGGTCCGCCAGGCTCAGGCCGTCCGCCGTGGTGCCCCAGGGCCGGTAGCCGAAGCGCACGCACTTGGCGATGGCCGCCCCCTCGCAGGCGAAGGTGAAGCGCGCGGCGTCATCCACCTTCGCGCCGCCGCCCGGCTCGCCCTCGCGATAGTCCCACCGACCCGCCACGGGGATGGCGCCCAGCGCGGCGCCGTCCGCCGCCGCGCACGCGGGCCTCCAGAGCGCATCCGCCGCGTCGTAGTAGGAGACCTGGTACGCCCAGACGTCCGCGTCCGCGCCCGCGCCAGGCTCGATGCCGTCGACGCGCAACTCCACGGTCTCCCCACTGCCCAGGTTGCCGATGAAGCGCGCGCCCAGGAAGGCCTGGCCGGACACCGGGCCGCTGGAGGCGACGCCGTGGAAGACGCTGCCCTCCAACCGCACCGCGCCCAGCACTTCCTCCGCGATGCGGGCACCCGCCAGGTCCACGGACACGAGCAGCTGTCCCAGCTCGGGGGTGTTCAGGTTGCGGCCATTCAGGTTGCGGCCATTCAGGTTCCGTCCGTTCGGTGCCGCCAGCTCCGCCACGCCTGAGCGCAGCGCCACCGGCTCCGACTCCGTCACGTTGCCCGCACACCCCACCATGCCCACCGCGCTGACCAGCGCAGCCACCGTCTGCTTCCAAGCGCCCATCACCGACCACCCTCCCGGCCCGACCACGACGGCAATGTCCGCAGCGGCCCCCCGCCCAGCAACTTGCGCGAGCCCCCGCAGGCACTTGCTTCGTCCACTGCGCATCACCCGCCCAAGACGTCAGGGCGGACACAGGGTTCCTCCGTCCGGTAGCGCGCGGAGCGGATGTAGGGCAGGCAGGCGGGTTTATGGGTGCGCGGTGGATGCCACGTCCGCGCACACCCGCATGCCCACCGTCACGTCACGCAGGGACGGCTCCGGCAGCTCGCGGTTGGAGACGCGCGCCGAGGTCGCCGCGAAGGCGAAGCTGCCCCCACGCGCCACGGCCTTGCCCGGCTCCAGCCAGGAGCGGGTCCACTCCCACACGTTGCCGGACATGTCGTCCACGCCGAAGGGACTGCGCGATGCGGGGTGACTGCCCACCTCGTCGGGGCCGAAGCCTCCGGGCTGCTTGCCGTAGGTGGTGTCGATGTTGGCGTCGTCCGGGGCCAGGGTGTCGCCGTGCGGGTACTCACGCCCGTCCACGCCGCGCGCCGCGCGCTCCCACTCCAGCTCCGAGCAGAGCCGAGCGCCGGGGACCCGGCCGCTCTCCGACAGCCACACGGCATAGGCCTCCGCGTCCGCGAAGGTGATGCCGCTGACGGGGAAGCGCAGCCAGTCCTGCGCCGCGCGCGAGGTGCGGCGGGCGTAGCGCAGCGGCTCCCCGGCCCGCGCCACGTAGGGCTCGCTCCCCGGCTGGAAGCGCAGCCGCCAGACGCCGTCCACCTGTCCCAGCGCGAGCAGCCCCGCGTAGCCGCCCGTGCCCACGCGCGGTAGCCGCTGTGCGCGTTGCTCGGACGGCAGCGACTCCACGTAGGCCAGCCACTCCGCATACGTCACCTCGTGCCGGGCCATCAGGAACGCGGGGACGTCCACGGGGTGCAGCGGGACGGCGTTGAAGAACTCACGCACGCTGGCCTCGGCCGCGCTGCCGAACTTCACCTCGCCCGGCGGCACGAAGACGAAGCCCTCCGGCACGCTGCCCACGCGCGGCAGCGGCACGCCGAGCCGCCGCGCCTCGCCTCGCCGCAGCAGCACCCACTGCACCACCGGCTCGTAGCCGAGCGCGCGCGCGGAAATCTGGTACGTGCCCGGCGCCACCTCCGCGTCCAGCCAGCGCCCCGGGTCCGCTTGCAGGGGCGCTCCCAGCCGATACGCGCCCTGCGCAGCTCGCGTCAGCGGGCGCAGCTCCACCTCCGCGCCTGGAACGGAGGTCTCCAGCGTGAGGCGGGCCGCTTCGTTCCAGCGCCGCCAGCGCGTGCCCGCCGTGTCGTAGAGCCGCAGCCGCTGGAGCAGCGCGGGCAGCGTCGCGGCGTCTTCGGCCTGCTCGGCCCACAAGGCGCGCTCGTAGAGGAAGTCCGCCAAGGCCTCGCGCACGTCGGCGCGGCCGGGCGCCAGCGCCAGGGCGCGCTCCAGCCGTCCGGCCACCTCGTCGAAGCGGCCTCGAAGCTGTCCCGCCTGCGCACCGGCCAGGCTCCAGTGCCGGTCCGCCTCGGCGCGCTGGCCGGTGTCGTAGAGACGGAAGGCCGCGGCGCGCTCGGCGCTCAGCGTGGCCCAGTCCTGACGGACGGCGCTCAAGGCCTGGGCCGCCTGGCCGAGCTCGTCGCGCACCTGCTGGTCCAGGCTCCACCGCTCCCTCAGCTTGAGCCCGCCGTAGACGAGCCCCAGGGACACGACGAAGCCCACCACCAGCGCATGCCGCGTCCGCCGGCTGCGCACCATGGTGCGGCGCGAGGCCTTCAGGAAGTCGCGCTCGCGGCGGGTGAGCTCTCCCGTGTCGAGCACCTGCGTCTCCTCCAGCTGACGCGGGCCCCACAGGGCTTCGCTCGGGAAGCCCAGCTTCTCCCAGTGCGCGGCGGCGGCCTCCAGCCGGGCTTGGACTTCGCGGCGCTCGGAGGCTTCGGTCAGCCAGCGCGCCAGCGTGCCCCAGCCGGAGAGCAGCGCCTCGTGGGCCAGCTCGTAGGACGTGCCCTCCTGGGCCTCGCGCGCCACGAGCAGCCGCGCGTGCACCAGCGCTTCCAGGGCGGCGCGGTAGCGCGCGTCGTCGCCCACCAGCTCGCGGTCCGTCTTGCGCGCGCGGGTGCCGTCCGCGGTGACGAGCCGCAGGAGCACGCCCCGGGCCGCCACTCGCTGGTCCGGCAGCAGCCGGGCCACCGCGGCATCCGCGTGCCGCGCGAGCGCGCCCTCCACGCCGCCCAGCGAGTCGAGCACCGCCTGCGTCATGACACCGGCCGCCGCGTCGCGCGCCTCCCACAGCTCGGCCAGCGCGAACTGGAGCACCGGCAGCCCGCCCTCCGCCGCGGACAGCGTGGAGGTGACGAGCGCGTCCACCAGCGCGTCGGACTCGAAGCGCACGCCCTTCACGCGGGCAGGGCCCGTCACCGCCTCCCGCGTCTCCTCGGGCGACAGGGCGCGCAGCAGGTACAGCGCGCGCGGCACCTCCGCGCCCAGCCCTGGCACGGCGGACAGCCGGGTGAGGAAGTCGCTGCGCCCCGTGGCGAGCAGGCGCACGCCGCTGGCACCCTCCGCGAGCGCGCCCAGGGCCTGTCCCGCGGCTTCCGCCTCGGCCCGCGGCGCCAGCGTCACCAGCTCCTCGAGCTGATCCACGTAGACGAGCAGCCCCTCCTGGGCGCCCAGCTTCACGCGGAGCCGGCGCACCAGGGACGTGGGCTCGGCGCGCAGGGCCTCGGCAAGGGGCTCCTCTTCCGTGTCCAGCACGGGCGCGAGCGCGGTGGCCAGGGCCGCCAGGGGCCTGCGGCCCGGCACCAGCCGCACGCCGCGCCAGCGACGCCCGTCCTCCAGGCCCCCTTCGGTGACAGCGGGGAGCAGCCCGGCGAGGCACAGGGAGGACTTCCCCACGCCCGAGTCGCCGGTGATGAGCAGGAAGGGCTCCGAGCGCATCCGCTCCAGCACCGCGCGCTGCTCGCGGCGGCGGCCGAAGAAGACGGCGCGGTGCTCCGCCTCGAAGGCCTGGAGACCACGATAGGGATTGCCCTCCGGCACCGCCTGGACGGTGTCGTCGCGCGTGAGTGCGTCCAGGGCGTCGAGCAGCTGCGAGGCGGTGGCGTAACGCTCGGCGGGCTCGCGACGCAGACACTTGTCGATGACGGCGGCGAGGTCGGCCTCCACGCCGGGCACCACCCGGGCCAGGGGGCGCGCATCCCGGTGGCGCACCCGCTCAGAGAGTTCGCGCCATGGCACGTCCCGGAAGGGGCCCTTGCCCGCGCACAGCTCGTACAGGACGACGCCCAGGGAGTACACGTCACTGCGCGCCGTCAGCGCCTCGCCCGCCCAGGCCTCCGGGGACATGTAATACGGCGTCCCCACCAGCGAGCCGCGCGGCAGCGAGGGAAGGAAGACCCCGTCCAGCGAGCGCGCGCCCAGGTTGGGGCTGGCCTCCGGGTCCAGGTCGGGAGGCAGCTCGGGTGGCGGAGTCCCAGAAGCGGGCGTCGCGACCTCCCCCGCCCCCGCGGCCCGGTCCAGGAGCTTCGCGAGGCCGAAGTCGAGCAGCTTCACCTCGCCAGCCTCGGTGAGCACGGCGTTGCCGGGCTTGATGTCCCGGTGCAGCACCCCGCGCCGGTGCGCGGCGCTCAGGCCCCGCGCCAAATCCCGCCCCATGGCCAGCACGCGCTCCCAGGGCTGGGGCTTGGGCAGCCGGTCCAGGCTCATCCCCCGGATGAACTCGGAGACGAGGTAGGGCTGCTCCTCCAATTGCCCCACCCGGTAGAGGGTGACGACATTGGGGTGCTGGATGCGCGCCGCCGCCCGGGCCTCCACCAGGAACCTCGCCAGGGCGTTGGGCCCCAGGGCGGGGATGAACTTCACGGCGACGGGGCGCTCGAGCAACGTGTCATGGGCCAGGAAGACCCGCCCCGTCCGCCCACGCCCGATGGCCCGCACAAGGCGGTACTCGTCGAACTCCTGGGGAGGAGTCCACGCATCAGGAGGCGGCGAGGCGGCCGGAGAGCCCACACCCCGTGCCTATGCATCCGTCCGCCAGGGGTCAACTGAACGGGCCGCGAGGGAGGAGACTCCAGGACGCCAGGGCCGCTGGAGTGTCCGTTGCCGAGCAGTGGCGGTGTCCTTGGGCGCTAGCCGCCCCGGACCTTCCCCTTGCTCGGCTTGAGCATGTTTCGGATCTTGTTCTCCAAATCCTGCGGCAGGCAGGGCTTGGCGACGAACTCGTCCGCCCCGGCGTCCCGGGCGTGCTCCGCGTTCCCCGCGAGCACATGGCCGGTGAGCGCCATGACGGGGATGTCCCGGGTGCGGGAGTCCTGTTTGATGCGCCGCGTCGCCTCCCAGCCGTCCATGACGGGGAGGGACAGGTCCATCAGGATGATGTCGGGCTCGCCCTCGCTGGCCTTCTCCACCGCCTCCACGCCGTTGCGGGCGGTGTCCACCTCGAAGCCGACGAACTCCAGGTACTCCGCGTACATCTCCCGGGCGTCATCGAAGTCGTCCACCACGAGCACGCGCTTCTTGTTCCCGCCCGCCGCGGGCTCCTTGGCGGCTGGCAGGTCTTCTGCCTGGACTGTCATCGCCGTGCTCTTCATGGGACAGACGCCTCTCGGGGTTGGAACGGGCGTTAGGCAATCTATACACGCCCCTCCCGACGTGCCCACCCCACCCCGCTCTTCAACGAATGCGGACCGGAGTGCCAGCGCGTGTTCATTGGAGGACAGGTGGAGTGGACGGTGGAACGTCGGCTGGGGCTCAGTTGTTGGAGCGGTAGACGTAGAGGTAGCTCTGGCCGGGAGTGCCTTCGGACTCTTCGATGCGGGCCAGGACAAGTTGGCCCTGAGCGTCCAGCGCGACGACACTGTGACCGACGGGGACCCTTCCTGGCACTGGGCGCAGCAAACCACCCAGTGGTCCCCAGGCAACGCCGTCCCAGCGGCGGACGTAAGAAACCCAAGGCCCATCGGCAATCTCAGGCTCGCCGAGCACCGCAAGCAACCGGCCCTGCACATCGACACTGAGCCCCCCGATCAGGGCATCCGTGGCACCAGGAAACAAGCCGCCCGCATGCGTACCAAGACGAGCCCACTCAGTCCCATCAAGTCGCTGGACGCCTCCAGCCCGAGCTCCATGCATATCCGAATACGTGACGACCTGAATCAGGTTGTCCTCCCCATCAAGGCCGTGTCCGCGGAGCAGCCCATTGGTGGGCGTCACCAGGGACTCCCACGCGCCGCCATTCCACCTGTGAATGTACGTCTTCGTATCGATCCCGCCCGGATTGGACTCAGCCCAGACAACGATCGGCCGTCCCTGCGCATCCAGCATCAACTCCACATGAGAGACATTCCAGGCGGCGTCGACCTTGAGAGCCCCTCCGAGCGGCACCCAATCAGTTCCTCCCCAAGCCAGGACGGAAACCTGGGATTCCTGATTCGATTTCTTCTCCCGGAAAGCCATCGCCATGTCGCCACGGGCGTTCGCCTTGAACTGTAGAATTTCGATGATTCCCTGCGACAGGCGCGCCTCGACTGGCCTCCCCACGAGAGTCCACTGGCTTCCCGACCAGTGGCGGACATGAACATTGACATACCCGGCCGCCGTCCCTTCCGTCCAGGCTACGACTGGGTTTCCGTCCGGAGAGCTCTGGAGCACATATGAGTAAACATATGTCTCACCGCCATTCGCATCCAGTACATCTCCCAGCCGCTCCCATGAAGTCCCATTCCACCGCCTGACATGGACGCCCCAATTTCCTGGCCTGGCGCCACTAACAAACGAAACAATCGAGCTGCCAGTTGCGTCAAACGCAAGCGATGGAAAATACACAGTGGGGTATTCAGCAGGCTCAGCAACAAGACCGCCACCCATGGAGAGATAGGCCGGGTACGTCCAATCCCAGGAGTCCACAGGGCCAACAAGTGCGTTTCCTGCTACGTCCGCCACCGAATCAGTGAGCGTCACGGACATCGTCGTATCGACCGGAACCGCGTCCAGAGGCCGCAACGTCAGCGAAGTACGTTCTGCAGAAAGCAGCAATTCCACAGGAACCTCAATGCCATTCGACCAGAGCTTCACGGACTCGGTCGTGACAGAGCCAGGCTCAATAGGCTCGGAAAATACGGCCTGGATGGGATGGCGAACCAAGGCCGTCTGAGTCCCTGGCAAGGGTGATTGTAAAAGAAGCCTCGGTGCCTTCCGGTCCACGGTGAGCGTGCTCGCATCGCTCATGAGCCTGCGTTCTCCGATGGTGACCCTCGCAGCGAAGCTATGAGTCCCCTCGTCCAATGCCTGCGTGCTCCAGCGCAGTTCGTAGCGCGGTGGAGGCAGCAAGGCGACCGGATTCCCGTCGATGAACAGCTCAACAGCGTCCGGAGCATCCCCTGTCACGGAGGCACGAACCCCTACGTCTCCATTCGTCACGGTCCGCGACAGCTCAAGCGTCACTGCGGGAGTGGATGACCCCGCATCCGCCACAGGACCTGCGTCAGGCGAGTTAGCAACAACATCGACTTCAGGCACATTGATACATGCCAAGAACAGGGAACTGAAACACACTGCCCAAATTCGTATAGAGCCCATTTGTCCTACTCGGGCATGCAGCAGCCATTCCCAGGAAAGGCGGGCTTTGCTGCCCCAAAGGCTTGGATATTCGATGACTTACAGGGCAGGAGCCGTCCGAGCCCACCCGAGGCACACCACACCTTGGACCCTGGGTCCGGGTAGGTGGACTCTTTCTCCGACCGGTGTACTTCAAAGCCGAAACACAACACCCCCGCGGGGCAATGCCCCACGGGGGTGTCTGTTCAAGCCCAAACGTCTAGCGAAGCAGACGTGCCTGAGAACTCACGGCAGGGCGGGAGGAGCAGGATGCACGCCAATCCCCGTGATGGCCACATCGCTCGCAAGAGGCTGGCCCCAGACGTTCTCGTAGGTCCCGCTGATCCCGCGACTCCCCAGCTTCGAGAAGCCCACCGTAATCTCGGTTCCAAGCAGATTGGGGTTGTTCGGCCCAGCATAAATGAAGCGGAACCGAGAGCTGTATCCCGACCTGATGATTGGGAACACAGGGTTTTGGATAGGCGTGGTGGTATACAGCGGGACTATCGGCTCGGCCTCGAGCAGGTCGAATCCCGTCAGGAAGCCCTTTTCACCTTGCGAATCGCCGAGCGTGCCGCTGTTGTTCAAGTCGATGTTGAAAAAGACTTGAACGAGCTCCCCAGTCGCGACTTTGCTCGCAATTGGATGCGTGAAGTAAACATAAACATATTCACCGACATTCAATTGACCCGAAGTCGGGAGTGTCAGTGATGTTTCATGGTACCGCACCTCCGCGATAGCCGTCGGCTGCTGCGGTCCACGCGGCTCACCCGCGAAGAAGAAGCCCCGCGAGCTGAACAGTGAGCCGCCCTCGGCGGACACCGCGCGCACGTCCAGGTTGTACTCCTTCCCCTCGACGATGGGCCCGGGGTTGACAGTCGCGCTGTATCCGCCGTTGTTCACGGTCGCCGTCACGCCCAGCGATTCACGCGCATCCTCGTTGGTCATGCGCACGAGCAGCGAGTCCTGCTGGATCGGCTGGTTGAAGAACACGTGGATGGGCTCGCCGGGGCGGACCAGGTTGCGCAGCGGGTGCAGGTCAGCGGCGGCGCCCCGCAGGCTGGCCACGTTGCTGCTCTCGATGCTCAGCGGCACGTTCTGCGGCCGCGAGTACGGCAGGCTGATGAGCCGCGTGGTGCCGTTGGCCACCACCTCGGCCCCAGAATACGTGCTGACGTAGCCGCCCGTCTCCGGGACGCCGTCGCCGTTGCTGTCCATGGGCGACACCCACAGCTTGTACTGCCCGGCGCCGTTGCGCAGGCGCGCCAGCTCCGACGCGCTCGGGATGCCCGTGAAGGAGAGCAGGCCCTGCTCGTTCGCGGTCGCCTCCACCACGACGGAGCTCACCATGGACGAGGATTGGTCACCGTTGTTGATGGACCCCGCCGGCGTGGCCTCCAGCGTCGCCCGGGTCCCCGCCGCGGGACGGCCCGTCGGCGTCACCACCAGGAAGTTCAGCGTGCCGTCCAGCCGCGTCAGCGTGATGGGGCCGAAGCTCGCGTTGCCGTTGTTGATGGGGACATTGCCCGCCGTCGTCGGCACCGTCGCCTGCGCGCGCAGCGTGGCGTAGCCCGCCTTGGAGAACGTCAGCAGCACCTGCGCGCCGCCCGGCACGTTCGTGTAGGTGAAGTTGCCCTTCGCATCCGAGAGGGCCGCCACCGGCTCCGCGGAGCTGCCGATGGTCATCTCCACCGTGACATCGCCCAGGGGCTGCAGGTTCGTGCTCAGCACCTGACCCGACACCGTGCCCTTGGGATTGGCCGGCGTCACCACCGTCACCGAGTCAGGTTCACGCACGCCGTCCGCGATTCCGTCTCCGTCCGCATCAACCAGGTCGTCGCCACAACCGAACGCCAGGAACGGAACCACGGCCATTACCAGATGCTTCTTCATCTTCCCCGCCTTGAAAGAAAAGTCCCCAAGTATCACCGCCTCGACATTCCACGAGGCACCAGCCGGACACTCTCCGACACTTGCCCGTTCCGTCAAGAAGCCCCCCTTGATTCAGGGCCGGTTCTCATCCGCCGAGACGCCCGGGGCCGGGTGTGTCACGGATCACTCGGAGAACCCCGTATGCCCTCAGCGACATGAGTCACCGTTGACCCAATCGCGTGACCCACCCGGGCCTTCCCCGGGCTGCTAGCGTGAGCCCATGCCGGATGTCTTGGATGTGAATGCCCCCTGTCTCGGCTGCGCCATCGTCCGCGGCGCGACGAGGCCCGTGGGAGGCGTCATCGCGCGCGCGCCGGGGCTGGTGCTGCATGGCGTGGCGGGCCCCAGCCCCGTGCCCGGCTGGGTCGTCCTCTCCAGCGCCCGGCATGCGCGCGCCTGGTATGACCTGGAGCCGGACGCGGCGAGCGAGCTCGGCCCCTTCGCCGCCCGGGTCATGCGCGCCCAGCGCGAGGCGCTGGGCGCCGAACACGCCTACGCCTTCGCCATTGGCGATGTGCTGCGCCACTTCCACCTGCACCTCGTCCCCCGCTATCCCCACACGCCGCAGCGGCTCTGGGGCCGCGCCGTCTTCGACGCTCCCTCCGCCGACCACCTCCCCGCGCGGGAGCTGGAGGCCGCGGCCCAGTCGCTCGCCGCCGCGCTGGCGGAATGAAGGCCCGGGCCCAGGGCCACCCTCGCGTGATAGAGAGAGCGGCCTCCCCTCCCGTCGAGAGGTGCCGCCTTGTCGCCCGAGCCCCGCAACCGCGTCCTGGAAAAAATGCTCGAGCGGCTCTACGCCGCGCTCGCATCCGGCCCCAGCCTCAACAGCCGGCCGCACAACAGCCGCCAGCGCGTGGACCTCGCCACGCTGAGCCGGCTGGATGGCACCGCGCCGCACACCGTGCTGGCCGCCCTGCTCGGAGAGAAGGCCCAGGCCCGGCTCGGCGTGAAGCCGCCCCCGCCCGAGGCCCGCAAGGGCTCCGCCCAGGCCCGCACCGCTCGCTCCCGGGACGACGAGGCCACGGAGACGGATGCCGACGACATGCTGGACGCGGCACCCACGGCCGCGCACGCGCTGGACGACGATGGCGTCCGTTCCCGCGACGTGCCCTCCGACGCCGCGCTTCCGCTGAACGCCCCCCAGGCGCCTCCTCGCGACGTGGCCTCCGACGCCGCGCTTCCGCTGAACGCCCCCCAAGCGCCTCCTCGCGACGTGCTCTCCGACGCCGAGGCACCGCCGCTGGACGAGGCCCACGCGACCTCCCGCGCGGAGGAGGAACAGCAGGCCCTGCTCCGCAAGCTGGCCGCCATCGTCGAGGACGCCCGCACCTTCGAGCAGGACACCGGCGCCCACGTCCTCCACGTGGGCTTCCCCCTGCTCCACCTGCCGCCGGGCGCCAAGGACAAGCGCGGCTTCGGCACCCGGCGCATCCTGGCCCCCATCGCCTTCATCCCCGTGCGGCTCACCCTCAAGAAGGGCCGCATGCCGTCGGTGGAGCTGGAAAGCGCCGAGGCCGGCGTGGACCGCGTGGCCCCCAACACCGCGCTGCTCGCCTGGCTGGAGCAGCAGACCGGCCAGCGGCTGGGTGACCTCTTCGCGGATGAAGCAGGCGCGGACCCGTGGCGCGAGCTGAACGAACTGGTGGCCGCCGTGTGCAAGGCCCTGGAGCTGCCCGCGCCCTCGCCGTTCACGCCGGAGACCCTCCTGGCCGCCGTTCCGCGTGGCGACGATGCCCAGCCCCAGGCCGCCATCCTCCCCAGCGCCGTGTTGGGTCTGTATCCCCTGTCCAACCAGAGCCTCGTGGACGACATGCGCGCGCTCCTGGACGGCGAGCCCATCTCCGGCCCGCTGGAGAGCTTCCTCCGCGTGGACGTGTCGCTCGGCCTGCCCCCGGGCCACGGCGGCGGCGAACCCAACCTGGAGGGACTCAAGCGCGCGGACGAGGAGCGGCTCGTCACGCTCGCGGACCCGTGCCAGGCGCGCGCGGTGCGGCTGGCTCGCAGCAGCCGAGGGCTCGTCATCCATGGGCCTCCGGGCACGGGCAAGTCGCAGACCATCGCCAATGCCATTGGCGACCACCTGGCGCGCGGGGAGCGCGTGTTGCTCGTCTGCGACAAGCGCACCGCGCTGGACGTGGTGAAGCACCGCCTGGACCACCTCGGCCTGGGGCACCTGTGCGCCGTCGTCCATGACGCCCAGCGTGACCAGCGCGACCTCTACATGGGCATCCGCGAGCAGCTCGACGCGCTGCCGGAGACTCGCACCGACGCGGCCGTGGCCAAGGAGCTGGCGCGCATCGACACGGAGCTCCAGTCCCTCCACGACGAGCTGACGTCCGCCGACCGCGCCCTCTCCGAGCGCCCCGACGGAGGCACCGCGCCGTCCTTCCACGAGCTGGTGGGCCAGTGGTTCTCCGTGGAGGCCCCCGACTCGCTCACGCCCGCCGTGTCGAGTCTCTCCGATGCGCGGCTGAGCGACGTGACGACGCGCGAGCGCGAGGTGCGCGAGGTGCTGGAGCGCGGTGGCAAGGAGGGCTACCCGGAGAACCCCTGGCGTGAAGCCCTGGGCGGAGACCTGGCCAGCTACCTCGCGACGCCCCTGGCCACCTATCGCGAGCGGCTGAGCGACATCGACAGCGCGGCCCAGGAGGCGGATGCCCTCGTGTCACCGGACGTGCCCGTCTTCGGCGCGGACCCTCGGGCGGAGGGCGCGGCGCGCGCCGCCTTCGCGGAGAAGCTGGCGCCGCTGCTGGAGTCGGCCCGCCCGGACGTCCTCGCGCGCTGGGGCTCGGCGGCTCCGGACGGGGTCCAGGCCGCGCGGACCCAGCTCGACGGGCTGGCGGCGCACCGGCAGGTGCTCGCGGAGGGGCCGCTGGACGCGGAGCTGGCGCTGGTCCACCGCGAGCAGCCCCAGGCCTTGAGTGTGCTGGCCCCCGCGATGGCCGCGCTGGGCTCGTACCTGGACATCGCGCGCAAGTGGTACGCGTTCTTCTACTTCGCGCGGAAGGCCGGGGCCCGCCGGGTGCTCCAGCAGTTCGGCCTGACGCTGAGCATCCTCGCCGCCGAGCGCGTCACGCGGTTCTTCACGGGCGTGAAGGCCCGCGCGCTGCTCACCGAGTACCACCGCGCCACGCTCGTCCCGGGAGACACCTCGACGCTCACCGACGAGGCCCTGTCCCAGACGCTTCGCACCCACGCGGCCCTCTTCGAGTTGCTGCAGGAGCTGGAGCGCACGCCCTTGCTCGCGTCGTGCCGGGACGCGGTGCGGGCTGCCTTGACGGCGGACGCGGGGGCTCGCGCGGCGCTGCTGGCGGGCCTGCGACTGTCCGCGGCCCGAGGCGACGCCGTCGCGCGGCTGGAGGTCCGGCTCGCCGAGGCGGGGCTCTTCTCCGCGCCGTGGTTGGACGCGCGCTCGCGCGGGCTGCGCTCGGGCGAGCGCCTGGCCTCGGTCACCGCAGCCCTGGCGTCACGGCTTCCCACGGTGGAAGGGCTGCTGCGCATGCGCGCGGTGCTGGCGGCCATGCCTCCGGCGCTGGAGGCCGCCGTGGAGCGGCTTGCACGTCAAGGCGCGGAGACCGAGGCGGGCTGGCGCGCGGTGCTGAAGGCGACGCTGGCGGCGGAAGCGTCCGCGAGACTGAGGGAGGCCCCGGCGCTCCAGCACATCGACGCCGAGCGCGTGCGCACCACCCATTCGCACTACCGCGCGCTGGAGGAGAAGAAGCGAGTCCTCGTGCGCGACGCCCTGGTCCACCGCTGGACGCAGCGCCAGCGCGAGCGGCTGCTGGCGGGCACGGGCGGACGGCTCAACGGACAGGGCGCGGAGCTGCGCCGGCGGCTGATGCTGCGGGGCGAGCGCGCCATGCGCGTGCGGCAGGTCATCGCCACCGGGCAGGGCATCGAAGGAGGCGACCCGCTCTTCGACCTCCGCCCCGTGTGGATGGCCAGCCCGCAGACAGTGGCGCAAATCTTCCCCCGCCGCCCCATCTTCGACGTCGTCATCTTCGACGAGGCCTCGCAGTGCCGGTTGGAGGAGGCCCTGCCCGTCCTCACCCGCGCGCACCGCGTGGTCATCGCCGGGGACCCGAAGCAGCTGCCACCCACCCGCTTCTTCGAATCCGCCGTGGTGCAGAGCGCGGAGCTGGAGGCCGAGAGCGAGCAGGGCCTCTTCGAGGAGCAGCAAGCCGAGGTGGAGGACCTGCTGTCGGCGGCGCTCAACCTCGACATCGACCAGTGCTACCTGGACGTGCACTACCGCTCGCAGAACGCGGACCTCATCGCCTTCAGCAACGACCACTTCTACGACAAGCGGCTCCAGGCCATCCCCGCCCACCCATCCCACCAGGTGCCCCACGCCCCACTGCGGCTGCTCCCCGTGGGCGGCACCTACGAGAAGCGCACCAACCTGGTGGAGGCCCGCGCCGTGGGTACGCTGGTGAAGGAGCTGCTCTCACGGCCCGAGCCGCCGTCCATTGGCATCGCGTGCTTCAACCTCACCCAGCGCGACACCCTCAACGACGTCCTCGACGAGATGGCCGCCAGCGACGCGGCCTTCGCGTCGCGGCTGGCCGAAGCGCGCGTGCGCCGGGGCTCGGGCTCGTTCGAGGGGCTCTTTGTGAAGAACCTGGAGAACGTCCAAGGCGACGAGCGGGACCACCTCATCATCAGCACCACCTACGGCCCGGACCGGCACGGCCGCTTCTACCGGCGCTTCGGTCCGCTGGGCAGCGCGGGCGGCGGCCGGCGCCTCAACGTGCTGGTGACGCGGGCGCGGGAGCAGATTCACCTCGTCACCTCGATTCCGCGCGAGTCCTACCTGTCCGCGCCCCCCATGGAGGCGGGCCGGCAGCCCAACGGCGGCTGGCTCCTCTTCGCCTACCTGCGCTTCGCGGAGGCCCTGGAGTCGGCCTACGCCCAGGCGGCCCAGGGCCAGCCCGAGGACACGATGTCCCAGACGCCGCGGCCCGCCCAGACAGCGGAGGTGTTCGTGCGGCCCACGGACGCGGGCTCGGCCTTCGCGCGGGCCCTGGCCGGACACCTGGCCACGCAGCACCGCGTGTCTTCGGACGTCCACTGGGGCAATGACGGCTTCTGCGTGGACGTCGCGCTCCGGCACCCCACCCGGCCAGGCGACGTCACCGTCGGCGTGCTGTGTGACGGCACGCGCTACCCCAAGGCCGCGGACCGCGTGGAGTGGGACCTCTTCCGCACGGGCGTGCTGGAGGGACAGGGCTGGCGGCTCGTGCGGATGTGGACGCCCTCCTTCTTCCGGGACCCCGAGGGTGCCACCACCCAGGTCCTCCAGGCCGCGGGCGACAAACTGATGCGCGAGCCTTCCGCCTCCCCCGAGGCGGCCATGTCCGCGCGAGACGTGGTTCACTGAGGCGCAGGCGACGTCACTTCGCCTTCGCCTCCGGCAACCACAACACGCCGAGTTCCAGCTCCAGCGCCTCGAAGGGCTCGGCGCGGACGCGCTCGTCACCCGACCACGTGCCCTGTTCGAGCCACTGGCCACCGCTCAGGCGGAACACCTCCAGCGTCCGCGCCTGGGGGTCCACGAGCCACACGTGCCCGACGCCCTCCCGCGCGTAGATGCGCTTCTTGCGCGAGCGGTCCAAGGAAGCCGTGGAGGGCGAGAGCACCTCGCAGACCCAGTCCGGTGCCAGCGTGAAGTAGGGCGTATCCGGGACCTCCGGCATCCGGTCGCGGCGCCAACCCGCCAGGTCCGGCACCAGGACATCCGCGCCGAAGTGCAGCTCCGGCTCATCCAGGAAATACCAACCTCCAGGTCCGCCGCGACCCCGTTCGAAGGGGCTGTACAGCTCTCCCCCCAGCCGGGAGCTCGCCCGCGCGTGCCGGCTGGCCGGACGCGGCTGGGCAATCAGCTCCCCGTCGATGATCTGCCCCACCTGATGCTCCGGCAGCGCCACCAGGTCCTCGTAGGTCGCCGGGCGCTTCGTCTCGTGGCCCATTCCCGTGTCCCGTTCCTCTCTCACCGTGATGACCGGCTGCACCTGAATCATGGCCCCCGCCTCCCCGGAGTGGAACCCCACTCCTCGTTGCATGTCCAGACCCGACATTACCTATCAGGTCTGACACCCAGCGCCCAACCTTCAAGCCCCCATGGACCTCACACCCCGGAGAGGGAAGAATGCTCGGCGCCCCATGCGTGCCTCCCGTTCTTTCGCGTTCGTCCTCTCGCTGTTCCTCCTGTCCGCGCCCGTGCTCGCGGACAACAACGCGGATGAAGCGGACATCGCGTTCGAGCTCGGCAACGATGCCTATTCCAAGGGGCAGTACGCCGAGGCGCTGCGCTCCTACTTCACCAGCTACCGGCTGGTGCCCAACCGGAACGTCCTCTTCAACATCGCCCGCTGCTTCGAGGCGCTGGGCAAGTTCAACGAGGCGTACCGCTACTACAACGACCTGCTCGCCGAGGACCTGCCCAGGGACGACGCCGCCGAGGTCTCCCGCTCCGTGGACCGGCTCCGCCCCAAGGTCGCGCTGGTGCGCGTCACCACCACCCCCAAGGGCGCCGACGTCTATGTGGACCGCATGGACCTGGGCAGCCGGGGCCGCTCTCCGCAGACGCTCGCGCTGACGCCCGGCCGTCACAAAATCATGGTGAAGAAGGACGGCTACCGCCCCGCGGAGGCCACCCTCACCCTGGTGCGCGGCCGTGAGACGGACCAGACCTTCGACCTGGCCCTCATCACCGGCGGCGTGGAGGTGACGGGCACGCCGGCGGGCGCCGAGATTCGCGACGCGCCCAACGGCAACATCCTGGCCCGCGTGCCCGGCCGCGTGCGGCTGCCTCCCGGTCAGCGCGTGCTGTACGTTCGCGCCCCCGGCTACGCACCCGGCCAGTACGTGGTGGACGTCCCCGCCGACGGCAACGTGCCTGTCGCCGTGGCGCTGCGACCCCAGGACCGGCCCACCGGGCGGCTCGTCGTCACCGCCAACCGCGACGGCGCCACGGTGCGCGTGGATGGCAAGCCCGCGGGCTTCACCCCCACCGTCGTCACCCTCCCCGAGGGTGAGCACACGCTGGAGGTGGAGAGCCGCGAGGTGCGCCCGCTGCGCCAGACGGTGAAGGTGGTGGCCGAGGAGGAAGTGAAGGTCCACGCCGAGCTGCGCTACGCGCCGCCTCCGGTGCGCGCCGCCTCCAAGAGCCTGGTCGCCGTCGACGAAGCGCCCGCCTCCACCACCGTGCTCTCGCAGGAGGAGCTGCGCGCCTTCGGCTGGCGCACCGTCGCCGAGGCCGTGGCCGGCGTGCGCGGCTTCTACCTCACCGACGACCGGACCTATACATACATGGGCGTGCGCGGCTTCTCCCCGCCGGGGGACCTCAACACGCGCATCCTCATCCTCTGGGATGGCCACGCCATGAACGACGTCTGGGCCGGCCAGGGGTTCGCCGCCCGCGACCTCAGCGTGGACATCCAGGAGGTGGAGCGCATCGAGGTGGTGCGTGGCCCTGGCAGCGCCCTGTACGGCACGGGCGCCTTCTTCGCCGTCATCAACGTGGTGCCCCGCGAGTCCCTGGGCGCGGACAAGCACCTGGAAGTCACCGGCGCGGTGGGCGCGCTCGGCACCACGCGAGGCCACGCCGCCGCGTCGTGGGAGGACGGCAACCGGTCGGTGCTGGTGAGCGCCGCCGCCTTGACGGCCACGGGCGCGGACACCACCCGGCTGGGCGCCAACGGCCCCATCATCACCGGACTGGACGCGGAGCGCGCCGCGGGGGGCTCGCTCCGGGCCCGCGTGGGCGACCTGTCCTTCCAGGCCCAGTTCAACGTGCGCACCAAGGAGCTGCCCACCGCGCCCTACGGCACCGTGCCCGGCACGGAGGGCAACGTCGTGGAGGACCTGCGCGCCTTCGCGGAGGCCCGCTACGAGCGCCAGTTCACCGAGCGCTTCAGCCTGTCCGTGCGCGGCGCGTTCGACATGAGCCGCTACGAGGGCACCTACGTCTACCCGGAGGAGGACGGCGGCGCCCGGACCGAGGGCGGCGCGGCGGACTGGCTCACCGGCGAGGCCCGCGCGCGCATCGGCCTGTTCGAGGGCAACGTCTTCACGCTCGGCGTGGAGGGCCAGGCGCAGCTCCGCGTCCGGCAGGACGCCGGCGACCTGCCCCTGGAGACGCAGGCGCGCACGCTGCTGTCCGCGTACCTGCTCGACGAGTGGAAGCTCCACCCGCGGCTGAGCGTGTCCGCCGGCCTGCGTCTGGACAAGTACGTGGACCTGGACAGCACGCCCATCACCCCGCGCCTGGCCGTCATCGCCCGGCCCTACGAGCAGGGCCTCACCAAGCTGGTGGCCGGTAACGCCTTCCGCGCGCCCAACGTCTACGAGCTCTACTACGCGGACGGCATCTCCCAGGGCGCGGCGCTGGGCCTGCGGCCGGAGACCATCACCACCTTCGAGCTGGAGCACTCGCACGACCTGACGGACGAGCTGCGCCTCACCGTCGCCGGCTACCACAACCGCATCTCCAGCCTGGTGCAGCTCAGCGCGGAGGACGCGCCTTCAGGCGACTGCGGCACCGCCGCCTGTCTGCGCTTCATGAACGACGACGGCACCACGCTGGCCTGGGGCGCCGAGGCCGGCGTGCACTGGCAGCCGGGGCGCTGGCTGCTGGTGGACGTGAGTTACTCCTACGTGACGCTGCGCAACGCCTCGGAAGAGGTGGCCTCCGCGGCGCCCGCGCACCTGGTGGCGGGCCGGATGATGCTGCCCATTGGCGCTGGCGACATGCGCGTGGCCACCCAGGCCATCTACCAGAGCGCCCGGCCCACCGGCCCGGGCGGCGCGGACAGCGGCGAGGCGCTGCTGGTGGGCTTCGGCCTGTCGGGTGACTACGGCCCCCTGCGCTACTTCGCCGGCGTGCACAACCTCCTGGACGCCCGCTACGCGCTGCCGGTGTCGGACGAGAACTCCATCGCCCCCGTGCCGCAGTACGGCCGCACCTTCACGCTCCAGCTCACGGGGACCTTCTGACGTGACGGCCGGCGCCACCTTCACCTTCATCTCCCCCGGGCATCCGCTCTACGCGGGGGAGCTGGAGCTGCGCTTCCGCGTGCTGCGCGAGCCGCTCGGCTACACGCGTGACGACGTGGCCTTTCCCTTCGAGGCGGACAGCCTGCACCTGGTGGCGCACCAGGAGGAGGCGGTGCTCGGCTGCGTCCTCTTCAACCCCGAGGACGCCCACGGCGGACGGCTGTTCCAGATGGCCGTGGCCTCCCACCTCCAGGGGCAGGGGCTGGGCGCTCGGCTGGTGCGGACGTTGGAGGTGGAGCTGGCGCGGCGTGGCTTCACCCATGTCCACCTGCACGCGCGCGAACCGGCGGTCCCGTTCTATGAGCGGCTGGGCTACGCCGTCTTCGGCGACCCCTACACCGAGGTGGGCGTCCCCCACCGCAACATGCGCAAGACACTCGGGACCTAGCGGACCTGCGAGCGCCTGGACCTCCTCGAACGCTGCTCCCGTGACGTTCGCGCGCGCCATCGCCGTCTTGAGGTCCTCATTCACGCCTCGGCTGATGTGATTGGGTTCCAGAGAGCCGAGAAGCTTGAGCACCGCCTGGGGCCGCGACGCCCTCAGCCAGCATCTTCGAAGCCACCCGGGACGCCCCTGCAAGCCAGGACCCGATGCTATGACAGACGCATGACGACGCTGAAGGAGTGGCTCCTGGCGGTCCTGCCGTTCACGGCGCTGGTCCTGCTCTGGCGCTTCTCGGTGTCGCGCGAGAAGCGGCACACCCAGACGCTCTACCGCGCCGTCGACGAAGGGGCCGTGAGCGAGGTCCAGGCCATCCTCTCGAAGCAGGCCTTCCCGAACCTGCGCTCGGTGGTCGTCGCGAGCGCCATCGTCAGGGCCGTCGAATCCAGACAGGTTGCCGTGCTCGACTTCCTGCTCAGCCCCGAGCTGAAGCCCGTGACGCCCACCCAGAAGCTCGATTCCTTCCTTCACGACCAGGCGATGAAGGGTGGCTGGAGGGGCGTGGTGCTCTGGCGCTCGCGGAACTCGCACCTGTTCTTGCCCTGGAGGGACCTGAGCAAGCGGGACAAGCTCCGGCTGAGGGCCATGGCCACCCGCGTCGTCGAGGCGGAGCCGTCGAAGGTCTTTCTTCGCCACGACGTCCGAGGATGGACCGTCGCCTGAAACGACGAAGGGCCCGCGCGTGGGCACGAGCCGTCGTGGAACGTCACCCGCGCGAGGCGAGGCCCTCGCGTCGCCGCTCCTCCAGGGTCATCGACTGGACGCGGGCTGCAGGAACAGCAGGTAGTGGTCCGGAAGGCCGTCGTACTCGGACACGATGGAGTAGCCCGCCTGCTGGGCGGCGGCGACGAGCGGCGGGCGCATCGCCCGAAGGTGCGTCACCGCGATACGGCCATTCGGGGTGAGGGCGAGACGCAGCCTGGTCAGGTAGGCCACACGGTCCGAGAGGAAGTGGTCCACCTCGGAGAGAAGGATGAGGTCGTACGCGCCGGGTTCGAGGCCTGGCTCGTCCGGTTCCACCTTGCGCACCACGACGTTCTTCCGCTCGGACATCCGTGCGCGAAGCCGCTTGAGGGCCTCGTCGTTGATGTCGGTCGCGACCACCTGTCCCGCCGGACCAACGGCCTCCGAGAGTCGCTGCGTGAAGTAGCCCAGGCCCGCTCCGACATCGGCAATCCGCTGTCCCGGCGTAATCCCCAGCGCGGCGATGAACCTGGCAGGCTGACGGGACTGGTCATACGAGGCCCGCGCGCCTTCGACCCCTCCGAGGCCATGGAGGTCGGCGGGCTGCTCCGCCGCGGGGGCCTCCGTCGGCGTCCGGGATGGCTCGGGGCGCTTTTCCTCTCCGCCCTCGGAGCGACATCCGCCTGTCGCGGCCGTCACCAGACAGAGCAGCAGCCGCGCGAGACGACGGGGCGTTGCATGGGCACGAAAGAGAGTCATTCCGGGCGGCCTCTTCGGAGAGGGAGGAGCAACGGGTGCTCCTCCGAGGATAGCACCCGTGCCGCCGCGTAGGCCTCGAGCTGGAAGGCCGTGTGTCCCGGCTCCAGGCCATGCCGCTCCATGCGCAGGTGTCTTTGGGCTTCGCGTTCTCCAAGGACTCCGCGTGACCGCATGGACAGGACTGCCACCTTCTTTCAATCCCACCCGACGGTCCCAGCCGTTTCACGGCAGCTTTCCCGTGTCATGACAGTCGCTTGCGCTTCTCGCTTCGGGGTCCATCACATGGCCGATTCCCGGACCTCCAGTCCGGTGAGTCGGCACCCGATCGAAACCCCATGACCCCACTCCGAAGCCTGTGGATCGCGGCCGCCCTACTGATGGCCGCCTGTGGAACGACTGAGCTCTCGCAGCCCGACGACGTACAGGATGCGACGACGGCCCAGGGCCTCTCCACGCTCTCCGTGCGAGGAACCACCAGCGCGAGCGGCCTGGCCATCACGGCCCTCTCCATCCCCACCCCCGTCGGTACGGCCGCCGGAGATGTGCTGGTGATGCAGCTGAGCAATCGCGAGGCCGTCGCCGCCGTCGCCACCCCACCCGCTGGCTGGACGCTGCTGCGCTCCGAGCAGAGCGCCTCGGCCATCAAGTCCTGGCTCTTCCTCCGCGTGGCCAGCGCGGCCGAGCCGAGCAGTCACACCTTCACCCTCGACCTCGCCAGCGCCATGGCGGCCACCCTGGTCGCGGTGTCGGGCGCGGATCCGCTCCAGCCGATCGACGTGCACGTGGGCCAGAAGAATGGCAACAGCGCGAGCCTCGCGCTGCCCGTCGCCACCACGTCGTCCGCGAACGGCCTCGCGGTGTGGTTCTCGGCCCAGGTCTGGGGAGGCGCCGCGTGCCCCGCGGTCCACACCCCTCCGACGGGCTTCACCGAGCAGCTCGACACCTGCCTCGTCTCGTCGTCGCGCGGCGTGCTGCACAGCGCCGCCACCTCGGAGCTCGGGGCCGCAGGTGCCCAGCCCGCCTTCACCGGCAGCTCCACGCTCCCCAACACCAACATCACGCACGCGGTGGTGCTGCGTCCCCTCCAGCCGCCAGCCACCGGGGAGATCTCCCTCGTCGGCACCACGCACGCGAGCGGCAAGACGGTCACCAGCCTGACGCTCTCGACCCCTGCGGGCGTCGCCGCCGGTGACGTGCTGCTGGCGCACCTCGCGAACCGGAACCAGATCGGCGCCGAGCTCACCCCGCCTGCAGGTTGGACGCTGGTGCGCACCGACATGAGCACCTGGAGCATCCGCGGCTGGGTCTTCGTCCGCGTCGCCACCGCCAGCGAGCCCGCGAGCCACACCTTCCAGAGCTCCATCGCGAGCTACCTCGTCGGCAACCTCGTGGCGTATGCCGGCGTCGATCCGGCCAACCCGATCGACACGCACGCCGGCAAGAGCAACAGCGGCTCGACGGCCTTCACGACTCCGCAGCTGAGCACCTCGACCGCGGGCGGGGCCGCCGTCTGGTTCGGCGCGCAGGCGTGGACCGGCGCCGCGTGTCCGACCTCGGCGATCGAGCCCCCCGTGGGCTTCGCCGAGACCTCCGACACCTGCCTGGTGTCCTCGTCCCAGGGCCTCGTCTTCAACGCCGCCTTCATGCCCCTCGCCAGCGCCGGCCTCCAGGGACCGTTCAACGGGAGCTCGACGTTCGCCGAGACCAACGTCGCGCAGGTCGTCGCCCTTCGCCGCGCCGAGGCCGCGCCGTCCTCGGGGGTCGCGTTGCGTGGGAGCTCGCACCACAGCGCCTTGTCGGTCGCTTCGCTGTCGATCCCCAAGCCGTCGGGGACCGAGGCCAACGACGCGCTCATCGCGCGGGTGAGCGTGCGCAACAACATCTCCGCGACCGTCACGCCGCCCGCCGGCTGGACGTTCCTGCGCTCGGAGCAGAGCGCCTGGGCCATCCGCACCTGGCTCTTCTACCGCGTCGCGGGCGCCTCCGAGCCTGTGAGCTACGCGTTCGAACTGGACGCGACCACCCACATGGCGGGGAGCGTGGAGGCCTTCAGCGGCGTCGATCCGGTCCAGCCAATCGACGTGCACGCAGGCCAGAAGAACGGCGACTCCGCGTCGTTCACCGTGCCCGACGTGGTGACCGGCAGCGCGGGTGGCCTCGCCGTCTGGTACGGCTCACAGGTCTGGCCGGACGCCACCTGCCCTGCCACCGGCATCGAGCCGCCGCTCGGCTTCACCGAGGCCTTCGACGCATGCCTGGGTCACACCAACGGACTGCTCTTCAACGCGGCCTACCGGTCGCTCACCGCGCCGGGCCTCCAGGCGGGCCTCTCCGGCAGCTCCGCGTTCGTGCAGACCAACACCGCGCACGTGATTGTCCTGCGCGCCGCCAACGCCCCCACCTGCATGGTCGGCGACACGTACGCGAGCACCTTCACGCTTCAGGGCACCGTGACCGCGCCGGAAATCGTGGAGCCATCGGGCCTGGCCGCGAGCCGCGTGGTCGGCAACGCGCTCTACGTGCACAACGAGGACACCACCGCGATCGTCGCCATCGACACGCTCAACGCGAGCACGATTGGCACGTTCAACGTGACCAACGTGACGCCGGCCGACTGGGAGGACCTCGCCACCGGGCCCTGCCCGAGCGGCTCGTGCATCTTCATCGGTGACATCGGGAAGTGGAGCGCCAACTTCCCCGCGGGTGGCAGCCCCACGTCGTTCACGATCTACCGCGTGCCCGAGCCGGATCTCGCCAACGGCCAGACCTCGGGGGGGCTCGTCGCCGAGGCCTTCCCGTTCGTCTATCCGGACGGCGCGAAGGACGCGGAGTCGCTGATGGTGCACCCCACCACCGGGGACATCTACGTCGTCACCAAGAACGGGGGCACGGGGCAGAGCGGCGTGTACAAGTTCCCCCAGCCGCTGACGCCGGGCGTGCAGGCCACGCTGATCCACGTCCACACGATCCAGCTGCCGCTGAACGGAGACGCCAACTTCTCGGCCGCGACCGCGGCGGCGATCCACCCATGCGCGGATCGCTTCCTCCTTCGCACCTACCGCACTGTCTACGAGTTCCGTGCGACGCCGGGACTTGGCTTCGAGTCGGCCGTCTTCGCGACGCCCGTCACGCTGACCGACACCACCGAGGGTCAGGGTGAGGCGATCGAGTACGAGGCCAACGGCGCGAGCTACTTCACGATGAGCGAGAGCCCCTCGCCCTTCAGGCTCAAGCGCGTGCCCCTGCGGTAGGACCGCGTCGACCCGCCGAGGAGCAAGGCCGGTCGTGGGGCACGTCCCCATGGCCGGCCTTGCTGTTCCGAGCTGGGAGCTCGCGCTCGGTGCCGCCGTTCACGCGGTCGTACACACGGCGTCCCGCCTGAAGCCCGGGCACCCCCGCGGGCCGGAGCATGAGCACCGGTCCCCGCGCGCATCGCCGGGCCTGATGCCTCTCCTCGGACGCGACGTGCGGCACGGAGGTCTCCGCGTCAGACTCCTTGCGAACCCGCGGGGCAGCTGCGCCCGCTGCGAGGGAGTCCACGCGATGGAGACCATGGCCACGGCGCTGCGACGCTACTTCGACGAGAGCGGCTTCGGAGAGGACGGCGGGTACGCGTCCGATTGGGTCGACTTCAAGCTCGGCCCCCTCCCCTTCCCGCTCCCCAACACCGAGGCTCGCAAGCGCGCGGTGCGCTTCCACGATCTGCACCACGTCCTCACCGGCTATCGCACCGACCTCACGGGCGAGTTCGAGATCTCCGCGTGGGAGATCGGCGCGGGCTGCGGCGACTTCCACGCGGCCTGGGTGCTCAACCTCTCGGGCATGACCGGGGGGCTGCTGACGGCCCCGGTGCGCACCTGGCGCGCGTTCGTCCGGGGGCTCGCCGAGCAGTCCACCTACGGGCGCGACTACGAGGCGCTGCTCGAGCGCAACGTCGAGGACCTGCGCGCGGAGCTCGGGATCGGAGCGGGTCCCCACCGAGCGGGCCTCGGCGCCGCGCTTCGCTTCGCCGCGGCGCTCACTGCGGGCGCGGTGGTCGGCTCGCTGATGATGCTGGTGCTCGTCTCTCCCATCACCCTGGCGCTCTGGTGGCGGGGCCGAAGGGCCAAGGCCCAGGCGCTGGCCGCCGCGCCCTGAGGGAGGGTGCAGAGGGGCCGAAGAGGGCCGCTGACGGGGCCGCCCGGGCGATGCTCCCGGCTGGTGGACAGGCCGCTTGAGCCCCCTTGGGGCACACGCCCTGCCCAGGCCGCGCTCCCATCAGGTGCGTGGCAGGAGCCTTGGCTTGTTGGCTGTCTTGAGGCTCAACACCACACGGCCTGGGGTGGCCCTCGTGCCAGGGCCAACCTCGCACATGCCGTGGGCAAGCCCAGGTGCTCCAGAATCGCCCGCACCCCGGGGGCTCCCTTCACCGACGCCAAGACCCTTGAGCCTGCCTCTACACCTCACGCAGGCGAACACGTCGAAGTCGAACGTCCTCCTGAGCAACTCGGCGAAAGTCCACTCGCGGTGTCCTCTCCTTCACCCGCTCATTCCCGGCCGCTGCCTCAAGCCCCGCGCTCGCCTCCTGCGCACCTGCTTGAGGGAGCGTTGACGTCCAGCGCCACCCGCGCGGGAGGGATGCCCCTCCTTCCCGCGCGGGCATCGGTGCCGGGGTGTGCCGACCCGGCACCATGCCTCTTTGGTGCAAACCCTCCCAAAGCAGCAAATCCGTATTATTAGAACTTGAAGACTTGTCCTATATGGGCTCCAAATCCTGATTTCGAACAGGAGGGGTCCATGACAGCAGCTCGGCTGGGACGCGTCGCAGCGCTCGGCATGGCCATTGGCTGCGCCGGGGCGCCTGAGCCGAGTGGCACGCGGGACTATTGGCGCTCAGGCCCCCACGTCTACGTGCGCGGCCCCTGGGAAGCCGTCACCCCGTCTTCCGACGTGGACGAGGTCATCGACCAACTCTGCCCTGCTGTCATGGAGTTGCCGCGCGCGATGGAGCGCGACTACGGGCAGGAGTATTGCGGCGCCATCTACTCGCTGGGAGACGGCACCTACTACGCCAGCATGCCCTCCCCCCTGGGTGAGCCTGTCCCCGTGGGCCCGTCGAAGAAGAAGAAGTGCATCCCCCCGCGCTACGTCGTTGACGACAGAGGCCGGGCGATCGTCCTCGGGGACTTCCACAGCCATCCGTGGTCCCCGTCGTCCATGTCGCCCACGGACCGCTTCGCGGCGATGCAGATTTGGAGCATCCGCATCCAGTTCGACCGCGCCTGCACCATCACCAAGCTGGTGCCGAATCTCGGCAGCGAGCAACCCGGAGAGGTCTACCTCCGACAACACAAGCGCTGGAAGTTGGTGGGCATCATCAAGCACGAGGACAAGGGCCTCGGGTTCGTCACTGCGGTGGATGACTGAGGGCTGAGCGTGTCGATGCACATTCGGATTCGTGGCCCGCACGGAGGCCCCATGAAGCGCGTTCTGCTGCCCCTTTTCTGCATCCTCCCGGCATGCGCCCTATTCCAGAAACCGCCGCGCCCGGTCCACGCCCCGCCGGAAGAGGCCGCCGCCGTCGAAATCCCGCTCGCGTTTCCAACTGAGGGACGGCAGGTCATCAACGGAACCACCCTGCGCGCCATCCAGCTCGCCATGGAGGACTACCTCCCATGGGACCGGAAGCTGCCCAGCGACGCCACGCCGCTCTATGAGTGCCTCAACCGCCGCGAGTCCTATGTGGTCGCCGCGGCACCCGCCTCGCCGGGCGTCGTGCTCGTCAGCATCCTCCCGAACCCGGATGCATGCGACATCGCCACGGCACCCATCCTGGACGTGGGCGCCACCTATGCGGTTGATGTGAACGGCTGGCGCATCCTCGCGGTGCAGGAGTAGTCGCGCGAGGAGTCGCCGCCGGGAATGTCGGCATGGCCCGGCGAGGCAGCCGCATGCAACCGCCCCGCCAGATGCGCTACGCGACCTGGTCCTGCCCCTCGCGTAGCGCCCGCACCGTAACCGACCGGATTCCGCTGTCCTGAACGAGGAAGAGTTCCGCTCCGGACCATCAGCCGGGTCGCGACCATTGCGCTTGGCTCAATCCACCCTGGCCCGTACCCGCTGGCACTCGCCGCGTCGACTTCGCGCCAACTTACGCGCCGCCTCCCGCGCCACGCACTCCCAAAGGCGCGCGGCGTAGACCGCCGCGCTCGCTCCCTCGCCCCAAAAGGGCGAAAGTCGAGTCTGAGCAGCTCGCTCCTCGTGGCGCGCGCCGAGCACGGTCCTCGTCGGCCATCAAGCCTCTCGGCACGACGTCCACCGAACGGTTACCAATGGGCCACGTCTCGGCCTACAGCGTGCCGTGCGTCAGCGGGGCGTTCCTCTGGGGCTGCAGGGGGTACCGCTGAGCGGCGAGGGTGTTAGACCTCGACTTCGTGGCAGCTGTAGAAGTCAATGAGCCTGTAAATGCGCTCGGCATACACGATAAATTGCCCGATGTTCGCCAAGATGACGCCCTTGTCCAAGTCAGGCACAATCTGCGGATGCCCGACAAGATTTCGAGTATGACGATAAAAGTTAAAGGCGCCATCAAGGAGCTGTTCTAAGTCCTGTGCCAACGGCATATCCGTTGGCTTTGGTTTCGCTGATTTGTACGAACGCTTGAACTCGTCGTACTTGGCCGAGACCATGCGGTTATTGACACGTGTGAAGAACGCTTCTCGATTCTTCTCTTCTTTGATTCGCCTGCCATAGCTTTCAATCAGGATAAGTATGATTTTTTCACTTGCCGCGCCTAGCATAAACGCAGCGCCTGCTGGGCTGCCTGCCTTGTAGCAACGCAGCGCCTCTTGAAAAAACCACAGAACAACACCGTCGCAAGCTGGAACGCGCTCCTGAAGAGTCTGCGGAAACTTCTCGATTTCGGCTGGAAGGAGGATCCCTGGCGCAGCGTTTCCCCCTTCGATTGATGCTTTGAGCTCCTGTAGCCACTTCTTCAGCGAAGAGTCTGCGCCTTCAACGTGCATCTTTCCTGAGTTAAAGACGACGAGTCCTGCCTTGTTTGATCCTGACTTGGCGATAAATTTCGTAGCGTGCTGAATTTCTTGCTCGCCATCCAAAATAGCGTTCTTCATGAGCGCCTCTCGGACGCTTGTGCAAGCTTTTTCGTCGCCATTCGGCATGAACGGTCTCCCAACGCGGATTGTTGACGCTTAAAGTTCGAAGTGCAGCGGTGCCGACAGCGTAGGCCCGCGAAGTGCAGAGTAGACCACGGCGCTTCGCGGGAGAACAATATGAAAGGCTTGTAAAGGGGTGGCGGGATGGAGCGCAGAGGCCAAAGAGGACCGCAGACGGGGCCGGTCGAACAGTACGCCAAAGGAAGTGCACAGGTCGCGCAGCATCTTGGGCACGTCGCGGCCTGCTGCGTGCCGCGCGTTCCTCTGGGTGGCAAGGTGTATCGCTGGCGTGTCTGGGAGGGATCTAGGCCGGGCGGCTGATCTCCCGCGCGGGCGATAGTAGCCTGCTTATCTAGGAGGTCATGCACCACTGCTGCAACCTATGAGATTGGCCCTTGTGCTCGCGCTGTTAGGGGCAACTGCGCCGCGAACCGAAGAGGCCCCGGCGCGCACGAATGGGAACGCCTTACTCAGCCAATAACAGGAGGTAGGAACTGCGCCTCTGCTGCGCTATAGGGCCGAGCTGGCGCGCCAACGCCCGCCACACTGCGTCAGCCGCACAGCGCTCTGGGTGCGAACAAACCCCCTTTGCGCTGCGCCCCTTATAGGCGATGATGCCTCGCATAGCTGCTTCTTCTTGACTTCCCCAAGCATCGCATCCTCCCAATGATGCACGAGCAACTTGACCTTGCGAATGTCAAGCCGTCTGAGACGGGAGGGCCTCGTGCCTCCAACCGACTCGATTTCCAGAAAAACTGGACCCTTTGCCATCTAGTAGAGCGGCACAAGGAGGGCGCAGACTACGTCGTCGTCTGCGACTACCACGATGACGTTGTCGTACTTATCGGGGTGCCCTCGGCCGCAAAACTTCACTTCTACCAAGTGAAGACGCGTGACGGGAGCCATTGGACAATGGCCCGCCTCACTTCTTCCAAGAAGAAGAGGAAGAAGAAGGGCAAAGCGTCGGCAGAAACAGCTAAGTTGGCCGATGACGTAGTCGATACCAGCACCGCGGATGAAGAAGAAGGTGGGTCGATTCTAGGGAAACTCTACAAGCACAAACTCGGCTTCCTCGATCGTCTAGGGAGCCTAAACCTCGTGTCGAACTGCTGTTTTAAGTTGAGCCTGTCGGACGGGACGAGCAGCGAGTCGAAACCTCACTTCACCTTCGTAGAACTTGACGTCGACGAGAAGAAGGCCGCAGCCGAACGAGTCCAGGCAGAGCACAACCTCACCGAGCAAGCCGAGTTCCCTGAAGCCACGCACTTTATTGTGTCTGACATGACGACAACGGGACACGATAAATCCGCCATCGGCGTCATCGCCACATACCTTGAGTATCGCTATGGCACTTCGGAGAGCTTTCCAGTGGCCGCGATTCACCGGTCACTCTTCGATGAGATCCGCCGACGATCCAACAGGGAAGGAACCTGGGACGATCTTGACCTTCTTTTAAAGCAGAAGGGCGTAAGCCGTTCCGATTTCGAAAAACTGCTGAGCAAGGTCCATCCAAGACGCGACGCCGAGAGCCAGTGGTTAGAACTAAGCAAGGAACTTGAGTCGGCAGGAATTTCAATTCGTCGGCGAATTCGCATCAGCAATTCCTGGCACCGCTATCGCGTCGATCGAATTGACGAATCGAACGAAATCCTTCAGCGACGCAGAGATGCTGTTGTAGCCGTTATTGAGAAAATGATTGCGGACGGTATTGAGGACGTATCGACGGTATTGTCAGAGGTGTCCGTCAAGATTCCAGCGGACCAGGCTTTTGACCCCGAATACACCTGCGCCATGGCTCTATATGAATTCTGCAACATTGAAGACCCGGTCGTACAAAAGACTCATTCGCAACCTCCGGAAGAAGCGCCATGAAGACTTGGAAGCTGCGCGAGATGCTCGTGGTGTCGCCAGTCCAAAGGGCGGCCAGACGCCTAAAGTTCGACCCCGAACTGACAATAATCCGAGGCAAGAATGATACGGGCAAGTCCTCCCTTATCAAGACGATCTTCAATACATTTGGCGCTCGCCCGGCCAGAATAAGCGACCGGTGGAAGGCGCTAAATGTAACGTCACTCGTTCGATTCTCTGTAGGGACCAAAAACTATTGCATCCTGCGAGCAGGAGACCTCTTCGGGGTCTTTGATGACGAAGCAAGGCCGTTGCACAGAGCTGCATCGGTGGGCGAGCTTTCGCCCTATCTTGCTCAGCTTTTTGACTTCAAGCTGAAGTTGCCGGACAGAGCTACCGGCAAACCTGTCGTGCCCCCGCCAGCGTTCTACTTTCTGCCCTTCTATATTGACCAGGACGCTGGCTGGACCGCCACTTGGTCTTCGTTTGCCAATCTCCAGCAATTCCCCGGCGCAAAGAAAGATCTAGCTGAGTATCACGTCGGCATCTTCCCGAACGAATATTACCAACGAAAAGCAGCAAAGGCCGAGTTCCAGCAAAAACTGGAAGAACCTAGAGTAAAGGAGCGCGTGCTGCGCGGCCTTCAGGCCGACATCGAACAAAGGACAAAAGAGACAACCATTGAGTTTGACATTAAAGAGTTCAAGCTCATCATCGACAGACTACTGAAGCGAGCTGAGTCTCTCAAGCAGAGGGAGGACGAGTATCGGACTAACATTGTTGAGCTAAGGAACCGCCTCGACGAGGTGTCAGCACAGCGAGCAATCGTCGAAAGGACTCGCGACGAACTCAGGCTTGACTACAACTACGCCAACGCGGCGCCAGATGAGGTCCAGTGCCCGACATGCGGCGCCGGATATTCCAACCACATTTCAGAACGATTCGAGTTTGCAAACAATGAACAGCAGTGTGTTGACTTGCTTACGGGGCTTGTGAACAAAGCAGCAAAGCTGGAACGAGAAATTTCCACGACGCAGGAGCGATTGACACAGTCAACGGCCGAACTACGTGAGGTAGAGGAACTCCTCGAAGCGAGGAAGGGCGAAGTAACACTCGGCGAACTCATTGAGAGCGAAGGCAGAAAGGGTTTTAGAAAAGCCCTCGAAGCCGATGCATCTATCGTTCAGAAGCAAATCGGAGAACTCGAAGCGACGGTCCGGGGACACGACGAGGAGATGAAGAAGTTCGCGAGCAAGGAGCGTCGACAAGCCATTATCGATAACTACCGGCACCGCATGGAGCACCACCTTATGTTGCTGAACGTCAACAGCAATCACTCCACGCTGCTCAAGCGAATAGACGCAAAGGTCAACGAGACAGGGAGCGACCTGCCACGCTCCATTCTGGCCTACACAATGAGTATCTGGGGAGTAATGAGCAAATACGGATCATCCGAAGCCTTCGCCCCGACGGCCATTGATGCGATCAATCAGCAAGAGCAGGACGACCAGAATCTCGTCAAAATGCTTACGCTTATCCGAGACCATCGTCCCCAGGGCACCCAGTTGGTTATGGGCGTAGTTGACACTAAAGACGTCGAGTTCCCAGGCACGGAAGTGCGCATGACAAAGACGTACAGCGCCCTGCTGGCAAGCGAATTCCAATCCGTCAACGATGAACTATCTCCGTATTTGAACGCTCTTATTGCGAGCCCTCAGTTTTAGCAAGCCGTTGAAGAAGGCTGCGTTGAGGCCCGATAAGCAACCTCGTCGGCACCCGTGGCCCCCCCAGTGGGCCGCCTGCGGCAGTGGCGGACAGCCCCCTTGCCGCATATGCTGCTGCCATCCGAGCCATCCTCAGTAGGTTTTTAGGGCAGCTCCAACGAAGTGGGCGACCATCTGTGTCCTCGTGCAGTACCCCGATGGCCGCGTCACGCTCAGCGATGGAGCCGCGACACCCGCAACTGGACGCCCGCTGGCCCCGTCCGCCTCGGCCCCTCTCCCAACCTCACCCCCGCAGTGCAGGAGTTGAAGCGCATCGGATGAATCCTTTCACGCGACATCTACCTTGACGCTCACCGTTGGGGCAGGGCCTCAATCGGAGTTGCGGCATGGAGTTCCAGGCATGATCAACGCGGGCTGTGCGCCGACATGAACTGAGCGATGCCGAGTGGAGCCGCATCGAGCGCATAAGAGGAATGGGGGCCCTGTTGAGGGGAGGGAGAGTGCAGAGGGGCCGAGGAGGGCCGCTGACGGGGCCGCCCGAGCGATGCTCCCGACCAGTGGACAGGCCGCTTGAGCCCCCTTGGGGCACACGCCTGCCCAGGCCGCGCGCCCATCAGGTGCGTGGCAGGAGCCTTGGCCTGTCGGCTGTCTTGAGCCTCAACACCACACGGCCTGGGGTGGCCCTCGTGCCGGGGCCAACCTCGCACATGCCGTGGGCAAGCCCAGGTGCTCCACAATCGCCCGCACCCCGGGGGCCCCTTTCACGTACGCCAACACCCGCCGCCTGCCTTCACACCTCACGCAGGCGAACACGTCGAAGTCGAACGTCCTCCTGAGCAACTCGGCGGAAGGCCACTCGCGGTGTCCTCTCCTTCACCAGCTCCTTCCTGGCCGCCGCCTCAAGCCCCGCGCTCGCCTCCTGCGCACCTGATTGAGGGACCAGAAATGGCCGCAGTCTGGCGCCTGGAGCGAAGACGCCGTGGAATCTCGTGAGGTTTGCCCCGAGGCGGAGGTACCAGGGACGCTACACGCCGTAGCAGTTCCAGCCCGGTGAAGAGCAGGTGCGTGGTGCCGTCCGGCAGCGGGCGCTTCATCCGATAGGCGATGCGGCCGTCCTCCGCTCGTGACAGCCGCTCCAGCGCCAGCGCACCGCGCGCCCCGTAGCGGCATCGCCGTTCCAGTCCCTGCCTGTCGTTGGCATGCAGGTCCTTGCGTGGGCGGCGGCAACGCCTCGAAGCGCATGCCGCCCTCCCCCGGCACGAAGACGCCTTCCGGCACCAGCGCATCCTACCCCCGGGTTCAAGTCCCGTACTCGCACCAAGCCCCGCGCGCGGCTGTTGCCCGGCAACCAGCCTGGAAGGCCCTCTTCCGCTCCCCGCCTCTGGAACAGCGGGGTTGCTGGTAACCTTGGAGAAGCCGAAGAGCCCGCCAGCTTCAGGAGACCCGATGAACGGAGCGAATGACGGACGTTCCCCGCCCTCTTCCCGTGAATCCGAGCCCGAGGACGAGCACAGTGATGCGGGTCCGGAGCCCCGGCGGCCTCCGATTTATGTCCTGGAAGGCAACACCCTGCACACACGGCTGACGCGCGAGCTGGGGGTGAACTATCCGTTCGTCAGCGATGGCATGCCCTACGTGTCGCTGCCGCCGCTGGTCATCGCCGTGTCGGAAGCGGGCGGCGTGGGCATGCTCGGCGCCGCGCCGGAACCGGCGGACATCCTGGATGTCCGGCTGCAAACCCTCCAGGCAGGCACGCGGCGGCCCTTCGGCGTGAACTTCCTCATCGCCCCGCGGGACGGCCGGCACTCCACCACGCGCGAGCACATCGAGGCGTGCATCGCCCGGCGCGTGCCCATTGTCTCCTTCCAAGGCGGCCTGCCGCCCTCGGAGTGGGTGGCGGCGCTGCGGGCCGCGGGCAGCCGGGTCTGGGTCCAGGCGCCCTCGGGCGAGGTGGCCCGGCAGGCCCTGGCCCTGGGCGTGGACGGGCTCATCGCGCAGGGCCGGCAGGCGTCCGGACTCAACCAGAGCACCACGCCCACCCTGGCGCTGGTGCGTGAGCTGCGCGCGCTGACGGACTCGGTGCCGGTGCTGGCCGCGGGCGGCATCGCCGACGGGCTCAGCGCGGCGCGGGCCCTCTTCCATGGCGCGGACGGCGTCTGGGTGGGCACGCGCATGGTGGCCTCCGTGGAAGCACACGCCCACCCGGCCTACAAGCAGCGCATCGTCGATGGGGACGCGGGGGACACGGACGTCACCACGGTCTTCGGCCTGGAGTGGCCGGGCCACCGCATGCGCGTGCTGCGCAACCGCGTGGTGCGCGAGTGGACGGGACGCGAGGGCCGCGTGCCAATGCCCATGGCGACACCGGAGCGCATCGGCACCACCCGGCTGTTCCCCGGCATCCCAGGCGGCGGCCCCCTTGTCGACGTGCCACCACACAGCGCCTTCGTGCCCACCCCCGACACCGAGGGGGACCTGGAGGAGATGGCCATGCCGGCCAGCGGCGCCAGCATGGCGCGCATCGAGAGCGTGCTACCCGCCGGACAGATTGTGGTGGAGCTGATGGAGCGAGCGCGCCGGGTGCTCGCGGATCCGCATGGCCTGGACGCCGACGCGGATGAGGACGGGCGGGGCTGAATTGGAGTAGAGCGCCCTCATGGGTGCAAGGTGGCGTCGAACGGCGCAGGTCGGCTGGCTGGCTTTCGCGCTGTGCGGCGCCACCGCGGTGGTGCGCGCCTCCACGGCCGAGCTGCCGCCGCGTGAGCGCGCCCTGAACGCGGCCGAGCGCGAGCAGGTGGGCCGCGCCGCCGCGAGCCAGGAGCCGGAGTGGCGCCGCAAGTCGCGCCAGTCCTTTCCCGGCGACCGCTGGTCCCAGGACGATGACTTCGGCGCGTCCGAGCGCCAGTGGGCGCTGGACGAGGCCCGCCGCCGCCGCGTGCCGGTGACGGACGTCCTGGGCGCCATCGACGAGGAGCTGCACGGCCAGCCCGTGTTGCCCCCGCGCAAGGCCACCGCCAGCCCCTGCAAGCCCCGCCCCTTCTACGACTGAGCTCCGGCGCCCTTTCGCCCATGATGCCTCCTCCCCGCAGGCTGCTCCGCTTCTCCCACCGCGCCGCCACCCTCACCAGCGTGCGGTTGGCCCTGTTCGCCGCGCTGGCGCTGGCCGCCGCCTGGCGCCCGCTGCAGCAGGCCGGGGGCATGAACGACTTCCGCGACGCGCACCTGCTGCACTCGTACGAGGACGCGGGGACGCGCACGGTGACGCACTACGGGCAGCTCCCGCTGTGGAACCCGTGGGCCTGCGGCGGGCAGTACGCGCTGGGCAGTCCGCAGACGCGGGTGGCGTCTCCCACGCTGCTCGTGTCCGCGCTCATGGGCGCGCGGACGGCGGAGCCGCTGCTGCTCTGGGCCTTCCTCGTGCTCGGCATGGAGGGCTTCTTCCACTACGCGCGGCGGCGCGTGGGCTCCGCGCTGGGGGCGCTCGGCGCGGCGCCGCTGTTCGGCCTGGCGGGCTTCACCGCGCTGTCATGGTCCATCGGCTGGCTCAACTTCGCGGGCTTCCTGCTGCTGCCCTGGCTGCTGTGGGGCACGCGCCGCGCAGCGGAGGGACAGGTTCGCGGCGCCGCGGTGGTGGCAGGCACCTTCGCGGTGCTGCTGGGCTTCGGCGGCACGTATCCCGTTCCCATGGGCGCGCTCTTCGTCGCGCTGGAGGCAGGGCGCACGCTGTACGGACTGCGCGGGACGCCCCGGCGCAAGTCGGCCCTGTGGGCCCTGGGCGCCACCGCCGCGTTCATCCTGGGCGCCTGCGCGTTCCGGCTGTGGCCGCTGGTGGAGACCATGCGCTCGGCGCCGCGCATCATGGCGGGCACGCCGGGCAACTCCGCGGAGGAGCTGGCGCGCATGCTGCTCCAGATGCCGGCGCGCTCCGGCTACAGCGACCCGGGCAACTTCTTCCTCGCGCCCGCGGTGCTCGCGCTGGTTCCGCTGGCCGCGTGGGCCTGGCGCCGCGCGCTGTACCCGGCGGTGCTGGCGGCGCTGTGCGTGTGGATGGCGGCCGGATACGCCGCGGTGCCCTCGTTGTTCGGCGCGCTGCGGCTGCTGCCCATCTTCGGGACGCTGCGCTATCCGGAGCGCTTCCTCGTGCCCGCCGGGCTCTTCCTGGCGGAGCTGGTGGCGCTGGGGCTCGCCGTGCTGCTGGTGCGCGTGTGGCGCGTGCCGGCCGCGCGCGCGGGGACGTCCTGGTGGCCCACCGCGGCGGTGGTAGCCTGCGTCGTCATCGCCGTGGGCTGGGGCTTTGAGGTGCGCGCCTTCGACCGGCTCAGCCGCTGGTCGCAGTTGGTGCCCTCCCCCGGCCCCGTTCCCGAGGAGGCAGAGCGCCCCTTCGCCCAGGCGCGCGGCAACCGCTGGGCCCAGGGCTACTTCCTGGCGCTCAACCGGGGCTCCATCGCCTGTGGCGAGGCGTGGCCGGTGCCCATGTCCGAGCGCCTGCGCGGCGACCTGCCCCAGGAGGAGTACCTGGAGGACGCCTCCGCGGGCACCGCGCGCCGCGTGGAGTGGACCCCCAACCGCGTCACGGTGGACGTGACCGCCACCCGTCCCACGGTGCTTCTGGTGAACCAGAACTGGCACCCGGGCTGGAAGTCCTCGGAGGGCCAGGTGGTGTCCCAGGACGGGCTGCTCGGCGTGCGCGTGGCGGAAGGGACGCACCGCGTGGTGCTGCGCTTCCTGCCGCGCTCCGGTCTGGGCGGCGCGGGGGTCTCCGCGCTCGCGTGGCTGGGCCTGGGCTTCGTGGCCTGGCGGCTGCGCGGGCGGCTGGGGCCCGCGGCCATCGGCGTGGCCACCGTGCCGCTGGTGGCCTGGGGCGTGCTGCTGGCGACGTCCCCCGAGCCGCTGGCGCGCGCGGTGCCCCTCAACGCGGATGGCTCGCCGATGCGCGTCGCGTCGCTGCCGCCCACCGCGAAGCCCGTGGGCGCGCGGTTCGACGTGCCGGTGGAGCTGGTGGGCGCGGAGCTACCGTCGGCGCCGGACGCGGAGGGGCTGCTCCACCTGGTGCTCTACTGGCGCGTCACCGGGCCGGTGCCTCGCTCCGCGGGCATCTTCGTCCACTTCCCCGGCCCGCCGGGCAGCAAGCGGAAGAACGCGGACCACCCGGTGCTGGGCGGCACCTACTTCTTCGCCGAGGCGCCCCGGGACACGCTCGTGCGGGACGCCTTCTCGGTGTCCACGAAGGACTGGGACGCGGGCGAGCGGAAGGTCCTGGTGGGCCTGTGGCACGCAGGGGGAGATGGCTCACGCATCAACGGACGGGGCGCGGACGGAAAGCCGCTGACGCCGGACCATGTCGAGCTGGGCACACTCACGGTGCCGCCCAAGGCACAGTCCGAGGAGAAGCCCTGAGTCCCCGGGGCAGCGGGCGGCGGGGACGCATGACGCGACGCGATGATGGCGTTATGAAGCGCGCATGCGAATCCTGCACACCATGCTCCGCGTCGGTGACCTCGAGCGCTCGCTCGACTTCTACACCCGGGTCATCGGCATGAAGCTGCTGCGGCGTCACGACTACCCCGACGGCAAGTTCACCCTGGCCTTCGTGGGCTTCGGCCCCGAGGACACCCACCCCGCACTGGAGCTCACGCACAACTGGGGCGTCGAGAAGTACGAGCTCGGCACGGCCTACGGCCACATCGCCCTGGGCGTCAGCGACATCCATGGAACGTGCGAGGCCATCCGGCAGGCCGGCGGCAAGGTGGTCCGCGAGCCCGGCCCCATGAAGCACGGCACCACCGTCATCGCCTTCGTCGAAGACCCGGACGGCTACAAGGTGGAGCTCATCCAGAAGGACCGCTGAGCCCACCGCCGCGCCGTCCCAGGCTCGAAGCTCACGCAACGCCTGCACATCCGGCCCAGGCCCGTTAGTGTGGCGCCGTGAGCTCCGCACCCCTCTTCGTCCCTGAACACACCCCACCCGACCGGCCACGCGAGGGCGCCCTGCTCTTCCTCGCCCGGGGCATGGACGTGCTCGTCCAGGAGCACACGGACGGCATCACCATCCCCACCGGCGCGGCCTTCCCGGAGCTCGCCGCCGCCGCGCACTACCTGGGGGCGCTGGACGGCGTGGACTGCTACGCGGCGGGGTTCGCCAAGGACTTCGCCCCGCCCGACGGCTACAAGGTCGTCGCCGCCCGCTCGCTCTTCAAGCGCGTGGATGACGCCCGCTTCGCCGTGGCGGGCCGCGCGCTCGCGATTGTCGAGTGGGACCTCACCCACCGCTTCTGCGGCCGGTGCGGACAGCCCACCCTGTTGGTCCCGGGAGAGCGCGCCCGCCGCTGCCCGGTGGACAAGACGCCCTTCTATCCCCGCATCGCCCCCGCCATCATCGTCCTCATCACGCGCGGTGACACGATGCTGCTGGCGCAGAACGCCCAATTCCCAGAGCCCATGTTCAGCACGCTCGCCGGCTTCGTGGAGCCGGGCGAGTCGCTGGAAGAGTGCGTGGCGCGCGAGGTGAAGGAGGAGGTCGGCATCGACGTGAAGAACGTCCGCTACTTCGGCTCGCAGCCGTGGCCCTTCGGCCGCTCGCTCATGGTGGGCTTCACCGCCGAGCATGCGGGCGGCGACATCATCGTGGACCGCAAGGAAATCTCCGAGGCGCACTGGTTCAGCCCGGACAACCTGCCGCGCATCCCCCCGAAGCTCAGCATCGCCCGGCAGCTCATCGACGCCTTCGTCGAGCGCGTGAAGGGCCCCGCCGCCCCTTGAGTGCTCCTCGGGCGAGTCAGCAGGCCGCGCTTGACCTGGCGCGGCAGGTTGGGGTTGAAGCGCCCCTCCCCCGAATCAGCGAAGACGCCATGCCCGCAGCGCGCCCACACATCGAGCCCCGACGCGTCCCCACCGCGGACTCCGTGGTGGTGAAGGAAATCTACCTCAGCGTCCAGGGTGAGTCCTCCCACGCAGGGCTGCTGTGCGCCTTCATCCGCCTCACGGGCTGCCACCTGCGCTGCACCTACTGCGACAGCGAGTTCGCCTTCCACGGCGGCGCGCGCCGGAAAATCGCGGACATCGTCAGCGAGGTGCGGGGCCTGCGCACGCCCATGGTGGAAGTCACTGGCGGCGAGCCCCTGCTCCAGCCCGGCGTCTACCCGCTGATGGAGGCGCTGCTCGACGCCGGCTTCAAGGTGCTGCTGGAGACGAGCGGCGCCATCGACGTGCGGCTGGTGCCCCCGGCGGTGCACAAAATCGTCGACATGAAGACGCCCTCCTCCGGAGAGCACCTGCGCAACGACTACCGCAACTTCACGTCGATGAACGCCAACGACGAGCTGAAGTTCGTCATCGGCTCGCGCGAGGACTACGACTGGGCCAAGGCGCTCATCGCCGAGCACCAGCTGCTCCAGAAGCCCTACGGCACCCTGTTCTCCACCGTGTTCGACAAGCTCCACCCGCGCGAGCTCGCCGAGTGGGTCATCGAGGACAGGCTCGCCGTGCGCTTCCAACTGCAGATGCACAAGTACCTGTGGGACCCGAACGCGCGCGGCGTGTGAGCGCGGCGCTGGGGCCCTCAGGCCCCGAAGCCAAAGAAGACGACGGCCAGCCAGCTCGAGGCCAGCCCCAGGTTCAGCCAGCCGAGCCCCGTCGTCACCCGCGCCAGCGTCCTGCCGCGCTCGGCGCCCTCGCCCCGGGCAATGCGGCGCAGCTCCCGCATGCCCAGCACCACGCCGGCCAGCCCCGCCACCAGCGTGGGCAGCGGCAACGCCAGCGAGCACGGCAGGCACACCAGCCCCGCCACGTTGAGCGCCAGCGCCACCTGAATCACCCGCGACGGACGCGCCTCCCGGCGCAGCACCGCCACGCAGGGCGCGCAGTAGGGGGTTTCGCCCACCAGCTCCGTGCAGTCCCCGCACAGGAAGCCGCCGCAGCGCGTGCACGTGGCCACCGCGGCCTCGTCCGGGTGGGTGGCGCAGACGGCGCCGACGGGTGTGCGCACGCGGCCTTCCACGCCGGGCGCCCCGCCGTCAGAAGCCCGTGGGCGGCGTGCGCGAGGCCAGCGCCGACAGGCTGTGCAGGCCCAGCCCCAGGAACACGGCGGCCAGCACGGTGCTGGCCATGAAGCCCGCGACGATGAGGCCCTTGCGCCGGTGCTCGAACTGGCTGAAGGCGTAGAAGGGCATGTAGCAGGGAATCAGCAGCACCATCACCCCCGTGCCCACGCTCCGCCGGAAGGCGTGGACGAGCAGGGTGGCGGCGCAGCCCAGCGCGAGCGCGGCGAACAGAATGGCGAGCGGGAGCAGCGGCACGTTTCCCCCCTTAACACGTTCCACGCTTTGCGGCGCTGGCGTGCACATATTAAGCACGCCCCGACGTCAACCAGCCGAGGTGCCTGCCGATGAACGCCGCCAAGACGCTGCTCAACTTCGTCCTCGCCGGCGCCCTGCTGGGCGTCGTGGTCGCCTCCTGGCTGGGGCCCCACTACCTGGGCTGGAACAACGAGACGCCCTACGCCACCCAGACGATGTGCAACCTGCCCGAGGTCATCCGCCAGACGTCCGCGGACCTGATTTCGTACCAGGTCATCGGCGGGGGCGCGGGCGCGGGCCTCTTCCTCATCCTGGGCGGGCTCTTCGTGCGCCGCACACACCAGCGGGCGCGGGGGCAGGCCGGCCAGACGCCGCCCCCCACGGAGCCGCGCGCCACCTCCTGACGCGCGGCCCGCGGCGCTCAGGGCGACTGGGACGCCGCCGCGTGGACGATGACGCCGGGGCCCTGGGCCACGATGCCACCCCCCTCGCTGTCCAGCACGGTGACCATGATGGCGAAGTTCGTCGTCTCCGACACATCGGGCGCCACCCAGGTGGGGTTGCGCGCGTTCACATCGCTGAAGGTGCCCGCGGGCTCCGCCGGAAGCTGCTTCCACTGGTAGGTCATGGCGTCCCCGTCCGGGTCTTCGACCTCGAAGACGAAGGACACCTCGCCCCCCGCCGCGACGACCTGCGGCGAAGGCCGAGGCCCCGTGGAGACCGCGGGCGGGTGGTTGGCCCGGCAGGACACCCCGAGCCCCAACAGCACCAACGCCCCGAACACCTTCGAGTACGAGTGAGACATGAGCCGGCCCCTTTGCATGGTGGCGCCAGAGTAACGCGCCTGCATCGGGGGAGGTATTGCCCCACCGGCGTGATACAGCCGCTCAGGGGCGCCCCAGCATGCGCAGCTTCTCCGCGCGCGACAGCCGCTTGATGGCGGCCTCCCGCCGGAGCGCCGCGCCGCGGTCCCCCGCGGCCTCGCTCCACACCAGGGTGACGGGCAGCCGCGCCCGCGTGTACGCCGCCCCGCGCCCCCGGCCGTGGGTGGCCAGCCGGCGCGCCAGGTTGCTGGTGGCGCCGGTGTACAGCGTGCCGTCACGGCAGCGCAGGATGTAGACAGTCCACGAGGGCGATTCGTCCGGCACGGCGTGCCGCACTCTACCGCCCCCGGGGACCGCCGTCTCACCCCGCGCCGCGAGCCCGCAGGCCCCGAAGCCGCAACCGCGGCGCACGCGCCCACATCGCTCCGGGAGCCCCCGCCCGCGCCATCACGCCGGACACCGGCGCCAGCGGATCCCCCCTCCAGGCCGCGAGGATGTGCTCCTCGCTGACCAGCCC